>NZ_JBFTLX010000012.1:0-85218 GCF_056396665.1 Cupriavidus sp. 05T313
GCCCATCAGGGCGCCCGTCAGGGTGCCGATCACCACGCCGATCAGGGTCAGGGCCAGGCTGAACAGCACGGAGACGCGAAAGCCGTAGAGCAGCCGTGCCAGCACGTCGCGCCCGCGGTCGTCGGTACCCAGCCAGTTCTCCGCCGAAGGCGGCGCCGGATTGGGTTCCTTGGAGAAATAGTTGATCGAATCGTACGAATAGCGGTTGGGCGGAAAGATCGCGAAATTGCCATTGCTGGTGATGCGGTCGCGGATAAAGGGATCGAGGTAGTCCGCCCTGGTAGGAAAGTCTCCGTCGAAGGTGTTCTCGGCGTAGGTCTTGACGATGGGGAAATACCATTCGCCCTTGTACTTCACCACCAGCGGCCTGTCGCTCGACAAGGTCTCGGCAACCAGGCTGAGGAGGAAGATGGCAACAAAGAGGATCAGGCTCCAGTAGCCGAGGCGATTGCGGCGAAACCGCTGCCAGGCTCGCTGGCGCGGCGAGGGCGAATGCGGCAGCCCGTTGGGGAGCGTGCGCGAGCGGAATTTCATCGGTGCACTGCCTCGAAGTGGATGCGCGGGTCGACCATCACATAGCAGACATCGGAAATCAGCCGGGTCACCAGGCCGATCAGGGTGAACAGGTAGAGCGTGCCCAGCACGACCGGGTAATCGCGCCGCAGCACGGCCTCATAGGACAGCAGGCCGAGTCCGTCGAGCGAGAACAGCGTTTCGATCAGCAGGGAACCCGTGAAGAAAGCACCGATAAAGGCCGCCGGGAAACCGGTCACAAGCGGGATCAGCGCGTTGCGGAAGATGTGCTTCCACAGCACGCGCCGCTCCGCCAGGCCCTTGGCGCGGGCGGTCAGCACGTATTGCTTGCGAATCTCTTCGAGGAAAGCGTTCTTGGTCAGCATGGTAACCACGGCAAAACTGCCCACCACCGATGCGGTGATCGGCAGCACCAGGTGCCAAAGGTAATCCATTACCTTGCCCATCAGCGAGAGCTGCTCCCAGTTGTCCGACGTGAGCCCGCGCAGCGGGAACCACTGCACGAACGTGCCGCCCCCGAACAGCACCAGCAGCAACACACCCAGCACGAAGCCGGGAATGGCATAGCCCACCAGCACCACCATGCTGGTCACCACATCGAAGCGGCTGCCCGCCCGGATCGCCTTGGAGATACCGAGCGGCACCGATATCAGGTAGGTCAGGAAGAAGGTCCATAGACCCAGGCTGACGGAGACCGGCATCTTCGACTTCACCAGCTCCCACACGCTGCGGTGCTGGAAATAGCTCTGCCCCAGGTCGAACTGGGCGAAGCGCTTGAGCATCATGAAGTAGCGCTCCAGCGGCGGCTTGTCRAAGCCGTACAGGGCCTGGATCTCCTTGATCTTCTCGGGGTCCACGCCGCGCCGGCCGCGGTATTCCGCGCCGCCGCCGCTGGCCTCGCCGCCACCGCCTCCCCTGCCCTTGAGCTCGAGCATCATCTGCTCGACCGGCCCCCCCGGCACGAACTGGATCACCGCGAAGGTGAGGGTGATGACGCCGATCAGGGTCGGGATCATCAGCAATACGCGCTTGAGCAGATAGGCGAGCATCTTGTTTCCTTGTCGCGCTTATTGAGCGGCCGGCTTGGTGTCGGCACGCCACCAATCGCTCAGTATCCAGCCTTCGGCCGTGTAGTAGTGCGGCAAGCGCTGCGGATAGACCAGCTCTTTCCGATATGACACCCGGTGCGAGGCGCTATACCAGTTGGGCACGATGTAGTAGCCGTGCATCAGCACGCGGTCCAGCGCGCGCCCGGCGTTGACCAGTTCCTCGCGCGTATGGGCGTGCAGGACATTGTCCACCAACCGGTCGATGGCGGGCGATTTCAGGCCGAACAGATTATCGGAACCGGGCGTGCCTGCGGCTTCGCTGTTGAAGCGGTCGCGCAGTTCGTTGCCGGGGCTCTGCGAATCCGGGAAGCGGATCGACACCATATCGAAGTCGAAGTCCTCCAACCGCTTCTGGTATAGCGCGAAATCGGTGGTGCGCTGGTTCACCTCCATGCCCAGCTTTTCCAGGTTGCGCACATAAGTGGTAATGACGCGGCTCATGGCGCCGCCGTCATCCAGGAACTCGAAGACGAAAGGTTCACCCTTGGCATTGCGCAGCGCACCATCCGTGTAGGTCCACCCCGCCTGCGCCAGCAACCTGCGCGCCTCGCGCAGGTTGTCCCGCAGGGAGCGCGGCGGATTGGTGGTAGGCATCGTCACGATAGGCCCGAATACCTCCGGCGCCAACTGTGTGCGCAGCGGCTCCAGCAGCGCCAGCTCGCCGGGGCCTGGCCGGCCGTCGAAGGTGGCACTGGCTGCCAGTTCGCTGTTGGAGAACCAGCTATCGAGACGCCGGTAAGCACCGTAGAAAAGCTGGCGGTTCAGCCACTCGAAATCCAGCGCCAGGATCATGGCTTGCCTGACCCGCACATCCTGGAACACCGGCTTGCGCATATTCATGACGAAGCCTTGCATGCCGGCTCCGTTGCGATGCGGAAAATCGGTCTTCACCAACTCGCCGTTGCTAAAGCGCTTGCCCTCATAGCTCTTGGCCCAGCTCTTGGCCTTGTACTCGACGATGGCGTCGAACTCGCCGGCCTTGAAGGCTTCCAGCTTGGCGGTCTCGTCCTTGTAGAGGCGGTAGACCACGCGATCGAAGTTAAAGGTGCCGCGCCGCACCGCCAGGTCCTTGCCCCAATAGGCTGGATTGCGCTTGAAACTGATGCCGCGCCCGGCATCGTAGCGCTCGATCAGGTAGGGCCCGCTGGCCACGGGATCCTCGAAGGTCAGCTTGTCGAACGGTACCGTGGCGGTCCACTTCTTCGAAAAGACCGGCAGCGAACCGACAATCAGCGGCAACTCGACATTGCGCTGCTTGAAATCGAAGCGCACCGTGTGCGGAYCCACCACAGTGACGGCTTTCACATCGGTGCACATGCTGCGGTAGCCTGGGCTGGATGCCTTGCTCATCAGCATGTCGTAGGAATACTTGACATCGCTGGCCAGCACCGGATCGCCGTTGCTGAAGCGCGCCTGCGGCCGAATGTGAAAGGAGACGGACAGCTCGTCCGCCGCCACGGTCACGTCGTCGGCCAGCAAGCCATAGGCGCTGGCGGTTTCGTCGGCGCTGGCGATCAGCAGGGATTCGAACATCAGCGAATTCACGCCGGGGGCGGAGGTACCCTTGAGCGTAAACGGGTTGAACTTGTCGAAGCTGGTGCGGCGATCCGGATTCGCGAGCGTCAGCGTGCCGCCGCGTGGCGCGTCCGGATTGACGTAATCGAAATGGGTGAAGTCGGCGGGATACTTGAGGCCGCCATACTGCGCGAAACCATGGGCCGCGCCAGCGGATAAGGGAAAACCCGCGGCACACAGGGCTACTAGTCCACAGCCCAGCGCCGCAATCGTGCGGAAGCGCTGCCATGCCGCCTGAAGCGGTCTACGTGCGCGAATAGACATCCGGTTGGGGTCCTCCACCTGAATCGGATTCGTCCGCGGCCGTCTGCGGCGCGGTCAAGTTATGAGACAATTTTACATGGGTTCGGCCGGCATTCAGCCATCCGGACATTCCAGTACGCGGCACCGCTAGTTTGCCGGTCGTCAGCCTGCTGCCAAGCAGCCACCGCGGCGCGCGCTGCAACCCGGACGCGATTGCACGAACCGTGCCCGTCCACCTCGAACATCATTGGAGAAGTTATGGGATTTCTCGCAGGTAAGCGAATCCTGATTACCGGCTTGCTGTCCAACCGCTCGATTGCCTATGGCATCGCATCGGCCTGCAAGCGCGAAGGCGCGGAACTCGCCTTTACTTATGTCGGCGAGCGTTTCAAGGACCGCATCAACGATTTTGCCAAGGAGTTTGGCAGCAGTCTGGTGTTCGAATGCGATGTCGGCAGCGACGAGCAAATCGCCGCCACCTTCGCCGCACTGGGCCAGAGCTGGGACAAGCTCGACGGGCTGGTGCACTCGATCGGCTTCGCACCGCGCGAAGCGATCGCCGGCGACTTCCTCGAGGGCCTCTCGCGCGAATCCTTCCGCGTGGCGCACGACATTTCCGCCTACAGCTTCCCGGCGCTGGCCAAGGCCGCACTGCCCATGCTGTCGGACAAGGCCTCGCTGCTGACGCTGACCTATCTGGGCGCGGAGCGCGTGGTGCCGAACTACAACACCATGGGCCTGGCCAAAGCCTCGCTGGAAGCCAGCGTGCGCTACCTGGCCGCCTCGGTAGGCCCGCGCGGCATCCGTGCCAACGGCATCTCGGCGGGCCCGATCAAGACCCTGGCTGCCTCCGGCATCAAGGGCTTCGGCAAGCTGCTGGGCCATATCGAGGAAGCAGCGCCGCTGCGCCGAAATGTGACCATCGACGAGGTCGGCAACGTGGCCGCATTCCTGCTGTCCGACCTGGCCAGCGGTGTGACCGGCGAGATCACCTACGTCGACGCCGGCTTCAACACGGTGGGCGCGAGCCTGCCCGAAGAAGCGTAATCCGGGTGCGGCCGCCTGGGCGGCCGGCCATCGCAAAAAAGGGGCGCCCGGCTTTGGCCGGCGCCCCTTTTTAGTGCCTGCGGCGAGCTGGCACCGGGACCACCGCGCATGGCACGCGCCAACTAATCGGGGCCCGGCGCGGGCAGGAGACCCGAGCGCAGATAAGCAATGATCGGCGCCCAGAAGGCATCCTGACGCTCCGGTTCGATCGCCGCATCGTGCGGCAACGCCGGCAACGCCACCAGTCGCCGCGCCCCCGCGGCGGCACGCTCCAGCCGCTCGGCATGCGCGAAGGGAATCACCTCATCCGCGCGGCTGTGCACAAGCAGCAGCGRCAACTGCAAATTACGCAAGTGCATCTCGTTGTCCCACGGCTCGGGCAACAGCCGCGCCAACCACGCCGGCACCCGCCCTGTCACCACCGCCGCCTCGCGCGCGGACGTGAATCCGGCGGCAATCACCAGGCCAGCCGGCGCCGGGCGCAATGTGGATATCACATCAAGCAGCACCGCTGAGCCCAGCGAAAATCCCATCACATAGCGCCGGGACGACAACGGCGTAGCGGCAAGGAACTGCCCGTAAGCGGCCACGCCATCTTCATGCAGGTTGACAACGCCGGGCTTGCCGTCGCTGGCGCCGTAGCCGCTGTAGTCGAACACACAGGAAGAAACACCGTTACGGTAAAGCAGCGCCTGGGCGCTGGCCCAGTCGGACAGGTTCTCCTCGTCGCCGTGATAGATCAGCACGGCAGGCGCCTCGGCTGCCTGCACCAATACGCAAGAGCCGCGCAACGTGCGCGCCCCGCTGGAAAAAGCGAACTGGCGTGACGGGGCGCCCAGGCGGTCGGGGGTCATGGCATCGGCGGAGCCGGCCGGCTTGGGTTCGAACGCATCACGTTCAACGGCCAGGAACAAGGCATGGCGGGCAGCAGCAGCCAGCAACAACAGGCAGGCGCCGCCGGCCAACCATTGACGCAGCTTCCTGGCACTGCCTGCCGGGGACTTTGCCATGGGGACACCTCGGGAAACGAGACCGTGGCCAAAAACCGCGGCTCAACCCTGGAATCTTAATCCGGACTTGTGGGGAATGCGGGAGAAGGTGGCCCGCCCTACACGATTCGAACGTGTGACCGCTCGCTTAGAAGGCGAGTGCTCTATCCAACTGAGCTAAGGGCGGATACGTGGAAACTGCTGAAGACTACCGATACGAAGCCCGGTATTCTACCTCAGAGCCGCAGCCTATCCTACCGCCCCGACACGGCGCGCCGYACAGGCAATCGTCACGATGCCTGCGAAATCCGCATGCGCGGTGTCTTTGCCATGCCGGCAATTCGCTCGACGGGCTGCGTGGAAACGCAATTCCGACCCATTGTCTTGGCGTCGTAGAGGGCATTGTCGGCTCGGCGCATCAGCGCATCCGCGCCCTCTCCCGGCAGCCGCTCGGCCATGCCGACGCTGACCGTGTAGGAGATCGCATCCGGCTCGGACGGGCATGGCGTTGCGCGCACCAGCATATTCAACCGCAAGCTGATCGCCCGCCCCTGGTCCAGTGACGCATCGGGCATCACGATGCCGAACTCTTCCCCACCCAGCCGGCCGACGAAATCGCCCGTGCGCACCGACTTGCGCAGCAACCCGCTGAAGTGGCGCAGCACGCTGTCGCCGGCGAGGTGGCCGTAGAGATCGTTGATGGCCTTGAAGTGATCAAGATCGATGAAGGCCACGGTCAAAGGACGTTGCAGGCGGTCCGCCTGCTTGCAGGCATCCTCCAGCGCCTCCCAGTAAGCGCCGCGCGTCAGCAAATCGGTAAGATCGTCATAACTGGCGCGATGCTCGAGCCGGCGGCGCAGGCTGTCGTGGGCCATCAGCGCGAAGCTGACCGACAGGCTGACGATGCCGAAGGCGTGCAGGAGGGTGAACGTTCCCTCGGGTGGCCCCTTCGCCAGCCAGGCGAGCCCGGCAGGAAGCAGGGCCAGGTCGGCTGCCTGATAGACGCCCATACCCGCGCAGGCGAGCGCGATCAACCCAAGCGACAGCGCCGCCAGCCGCCCGGTGCCGCGCTTGGCCGGCACTTGCGCCGCCACGACGCGCAGCAACGCGAGCGGAAGATAGATATTGGCCAGGGCGAAGAGCAGCGCCGGCCCCGATGGCGGCGCCCCCGACCAATCGAAGTAGACCGCACCGGCCAGCACCGCAAGATTCAGCAGGCAGAGTGCGCCCGCGCGCCCACGCCTGCCGAAGAAGCAGCGCGTGCCGTAAACCATCAAGGACAGCGCCGCGGTCATGACCATGTCCGCCAGATTGAGCGTCAGCCATTCCGGCAGATAGTCATGCGCGGCAAGCAAGACCGTGGCGGCCGTTACCAACAGGTCGCCAACCGCCCAGGAATTCAAGCCCGCCCGGCCCATACCCGGTGTGCGCTGCAAGACGGCGAATACCACTGCCATCTGCAACCCGAATAGACCCGCGACGAGCATACTAACTTGCGACTGAAACATGATTTCCCCGTCCAACTTGGCAGGTGGCGTTCCATCACGCCACCTTGCGCCCCAGGACCCGCGCGGACCCAAGGTTTTCGCCATTCATTCTTTTTACGCATCTGACCGACTTCATGCGCCCCGGCGGACGAGGGCTGGGCCTCGCGATCGTGGCGAGGGCACTCTTGTTTTCATGCTCGGCGCCAGTCCGGCAGGCGGCACGCTTCCCCTTGCGCCTGACCGGGCGCGGGGTCTGGCCGCTGCGGTGTGCGGATTATGTCAGCGCTTGCGACCAAGTCAAGCGAACCTTACCCATCGAATACGGCAGCGCTACCGGCACCGGCCAGCGCCATGCGCGGCCGGTGCAAAAGTAAAATTTGACCCGTGCCCCCCAGCCGGGCTACAATCCGACGCTTCGGGGCGTAGCGCAGCCTGGTAGCGCATCTGATTTGGGATCAGAGGGTCGCATGTTCGAATCATGTCGCCCCGACCAGTATTTGGCAATATGATCAAAGGCTTAGACCATAGGGTCTAAGCCTTTTTTTCGTCCACTGTTGGTACATGGGCCGAATCTCGGCCACTCGCCTGCCGCCCCCTCCACTGCGCCGCACCAATTCCATGGCAATGCCATAAACATGGGATGCCCCGCGAGAGCCGGAACGACGACACTGATCGCGGGCGGATCCGCAGAACGCCCACACCACTTTTAGCCCGTCACCTACCCGGCCGCGGGCTTTTTTTCGTGTTTTTGCGAGTGGAAACCAACAAGGTACCCGAGAGCACACCACGCCCGGGCAGCACTGGCATGGTATAATCGCGCGTTAGCCCGGGGTGTATGCAGCATGCCCTGTAACCGGGCGCCCTTGCCGAAATCTGCAATCAAGCCGCAATTTATACTGCGACGCAGTATCGGCAAGCCACCGGGAACATCTTGCCCGCTTCATTGCCCCGCGCCTATCACGGTAGCTCGGCCGCATTAGCTTGGGCCGCAACCGGCAAGGCAATCGGCCGGGCACTGACGCGCCCCCTGGCGATTCCCTAACGTGGACCACGTTGCACGCGCTTCGGCCGTGCCGGTCCGGGTCAGCTTGCCTCCCGCAACTCCAAGGCGCAACCAAGCAAGCCGGCGCTTGTCACTGCTGGCACCCGGACCTCGCGAGTCAGCAGGCGGCAAGCCCGCGCTCGCCTCACCGGATTTACCTAAATCATGCAGCCCAAGGCTGCCGTAAAGGAAGAAGATTGGCTAAGGAAGAACTCATTGAATTTGGCGGCGTTGTCTCGGAAGCCCTGCCCGACAATCGTTACCGCGTAACGCTGGAAAACGGCGTGGAAATCTGGGCCTATGCCTCGGGCAAGATGCAGAAACACCGCATCCGCATCCTGGCCGGTGACCGCGTGACGCTGGAAATGTCGCCCTACGACTTGACCAAGGGCCGCATTAACTTCCGCCACAAAGTCTGATCTTCTTCCACGCTCGCCGCCAGCGAGCGTTGCGCCAAGCGCGCTCCCAGGGCACCGCATAGCGGCGGTCCGGCCCAGGGAAACATCTGGCCATTGGTACCGCTTTGGTACCGGCAAGGGCCTGCCGGAAGCGTCGCCGTGGCAACGCCGGCCTGATCCCCCAGGCCTGGCATCCACGTGCTGGCGCCGTATGCGTTTCCGGCGGTCTTGGCATGAGGTGCCCGTCACATGCGCGTCATCCGGGCTTGCGATGCTGCAAGCCCGTTTGGCCGGTGTTTGCCCGCCTTGCATGCACCTGCAGGCGTAGCCATACTCAAGCCACCCCCCTAGTCCGAATACCCCGCCCCCATGAATCTGATCCTTTGGCGCCATGCCGAAGCCGAAGAGTTGCCTGGCTCGCTCGGCCTCAGCCGCAATGCCGACCTGCAGCGCCCATTKACAAGGCGCGGCCATAAGCAGGCGGATGCCTCGGCAGCCTGGCTGCGCGCGCACCTTCCGGCCGGCACGCGTGTTGTCTGCAGTCCGGCGCTGCGCACCCGCGAGACCGCCGCCGCCCTGCGGGAGAACGCCGAGATATTGCCCGAGCTCGCTCCAGGCGCCGACGTCAGTTCGGTACTGGCCGCGGTCGACTGGCCGCAGGGCGCCGAGCACACTGTCCTCGTAGGCCACCAGCCGTGGCTAGGCCGCCTTGCCAGCCTGATGCTGGCAGGCACCGAGATGAACTGGAGCGTGCGTAAGAGCGGCATCTGGTGGCTATCGGGCCGCACCCGCGAAAGCGAATCCCAGGTGGTGCTGCGGGCCGTCATCAATCCTGAATTTCTCTGACTTTTCCAGAGATTTCTTGCCTCCCGGGCCAGGCAGGCTCCACTTGCCTGGCCATCGTCACCGAACCGTCACAGCGGCTTCACGGCACTGTCACCTGCCCTCTCTACATTCGACCGCAACAGTTTCGTCACCGTAAGGACATACTGATGCGAGAGCTACCGACGCCCACCCAGCCGTTGTTCGATTCCTTGCCCAATGGCCTCTCCGGCCATTCGGCGCGGAGGCGTCTTCATCGCCAGCAACCTGCACAGGCAAATGAACAAGGGCATGAACAGCCTGCTTTCAGCGTGGCGTGGGCGCGCCACCAGGACGAAGTAGTCGAGGCGCAACGCCTGCGCTACAAAGTCTTTGCCGAAGAAATGGGCGCAAGGCTGAACCCGTCGACGCCGGAACTCGACGTGGATATGTTCGACGCCTATTGCGACCACCTGATCGTGCGCGACATGACCACGCTCAAGGTGGTCGGCACGTACCGCGTCATGGCGCCRCACCAGGCCAAGCGCATCGGCTGCCTCTATGCCGAGTCGGAATTCGACCTGGTGCGCCTGGCCCACCTCAAACCCAAGATGGTCGAACTGGGGCGCTCCTGCGTGCACCGGGACTACCGTTCGGGCAGCGTGATCATGGCGCTGTGGGGGGGCCTTGGCGAGTACCTGCAGCGCTGGGGAATCGAGTCGATGCTAGGATGCGCGAGCGTGCCGATGAGCGACGGCGGCCACTATGCGGCCAGCCTTTACCGCGTCTTCGCGGAGCGTGCCCTGGCGCCGATCGAATACCACGCCTTCCCGCGCCTGGCCTTGCCGATCGATGAGCTGAACCAGACGCTGGAGGTGGAACCGCCGGCACTGATCAAGGGCTACCTGCGGCTCGGCGCGCGCATTTGCGGCATGCCGGCCTGGGATCCCGACTTCAACGTCGCGGACTTCCTCACGCTGCTGCGCGTGAACGATATGAACCCCCGCTACGCGCGCCATTTCCTCGGCCTGAACCGCGGCGCCTGATCCGGACAGTTCCTGCGCGAGCGCTGGCTCGCACAGGCAACATCGGGTCATTGACCGGGGGCCGCCTGCCGGCCGGCCCCCGCCCTCTTGCTCAGGCGTAGACCACCTTGTAGCGCTTGCCGATACGTTCCCACTCATCGGCTTCCTGCGCCAGGCTGTATTCCACCAGCGGATTGGCTTCGATCCAGGCCTTCGGCAAGCGGACTTCGAAGCCCTCATCCAGTTCGTCCGAGCGCTGACCAACGGTGATCTCCGGCAGCGGCTCGTCGGCGCGGCGCCGGCACAGCACGAAGGCCAGGCGCAGGCTGAACAGCATGCGCCAGTCGAGGAACTTCCCGCTGCCTGACAGCTTGCCCAGCTTGCCGGCGTGTCCGAGCAGTAGCGTCGCCAGCCGTGCCTGGTCGGTCTTGGAGAAGCCAGGCATGTCGGCGTGGGTGGCGATATACGCCGAGTGTTTGTGATAGCCACTGTGCGAGATGGTCATGCCGATCTCGTGCAGCCCGCCAGCCCAGCCCAGCAGCGCAAGATTGTCATCGCGGCGCTCATTGCGCGGCTCGGGAAACTGTGCCAGCAAGCCCAGCGCGGCCTGTCGCACGCGCTGCGCCTGGGCACGGTCCACGCCATAGCGTCGCATGAACTGATCGACGGTAATGGTGCGCATATCCTCGTGATGCGTGCGGCCGAGCAGGTCGTACAGCACGCCGAGGCGCAGCGCGCCATCGGTCACGTCCATGCGCTCGATATCGAGTTCGGCGAACACGCCGAGCATGATCGACAGGCCGCCGGGCAACACGGGAATGCGGTCCGCCTTCAGCCCGACCAGCTTGACCCGGTTGGCGTTCTCCGCCTTGACCAGCGCGCGCTTGAGACGTTCCAGACCTTCACGGGTGATGCCGTGCTCGGCCGGGTTGTCGTTCATGCCGTTCAGCTCGATCAATTCAGCCAGCGCGCGCGCCGTGCCGGACGATCCCACCGCCTGCTGCCAGCCGGCGGCGCGGTACTGGCGCACCAGCACCTGGATCTCCCGGCGCGCGGCCAGTTCCGCCTGCTTCATCGCGTATTCATCGACGTTGCCACTGGGAAAGAATTGCCGGCTGTGCGAGACGCAGCCGATGTACAGGCTCTCCATCAGCTTGGACGAGTAGCCACTGCCAATGATGAACTCGGTCGAACCGCCACCGATATCAACCACCAGCCGATTGCCCGCGCAGGCCGGCGCATCGTGCGAGGCCCCCAGGTAGATCAGCCGCGCCTCTTCCCGCCCGGCAATCACCTCGATCGGGAATCCCAGCGCATGCTCGGCCTCGATGAGGAATTCCGAAGCGTTCTTGGCCACCCGCAGCGTATTGGTGGCCACAGCACGCACATGGTCCGCGGAGAAATCGCGCAAGCGGTCGCCGAAACGCCGCAGCGCGTCGATGCCGCGGCGGCGAGCCGGCTGGTCCAGGTATTTGTCGGGCGTCAGGCCCGCAGCCAAGCGCACGGGCTCGCGCAGCGCGTCGACCTGGAAAATCTGGCTGGCCGGCCCGGATGCGGTCAGGCTCTCGTCCACCCGGCCGATCATCAGGCGGAAGCTGTTGGAGCCCATATCGACGGCGGCCAGCAAGCGAGGGGTTTGGTTCATCGCGGTAGGGGGAATGTTAGTCGGTGCCGCAAGCCGCGGCGCAAAAGATTGCATCGGGCGAAACAAGGCTGCCCAACCATGGAAAATATGTCTTTATCATGTCTGCATCGTGACAAAATCACTTTGTCATCAATTTGACATCAATCTATGAAAAAGTCGCCGCATTACCAAAAGAAGGTCATGCCAATGTCGACAAGCCCACCTGGCACGCTGCTCAACCGTGAACTGGGCATTCTGGAATTCAATACGCGAGTGATGGCACAGGCTGCTGACGCCAAGGTGCCGTTGCTGGAACGTCTGAAGTTCATCTGTATCGTATCAAGCAATCTGGACGAGTTCTTCGAGATCCGCATGGCCGGATTGAAGGAGCAGATGCGTGACAATCCGTCCGGCATCACCCCCGATGGGCTCTCGCTGCAGCAGGCTTACCAGATCGTAACGGAACGCGTGCAAACGCTGGTGGCGATGCAGTATGACATGCTGCAAAACGTGATCTTCCCCCTGCTGGAGAAAGAAGGGGTGTTCTTTCACCTGACCTCCACCTGGAACGAGGCGCAACGCGAATGGGCGCGCAGTTTCTTCGTGCGCGAACTCGGCCCCGTCCTGACGCCGATCGCGCTGGACCCGGCCCACCCCTTCCCGCGGGTACTCAACAAGAGCCTGAATTTTGTCATTGAATTGTCGGGCAAGGATGCCTTCGGCCGGGAGGCCGACCTGGCCATCGTGCAAGCGCCGCGCGCGCTGCCGCGCATGGTCAGGATGCCCGAGGAGCTCTCGGGCTATCCCTACGGCTTTGTGCTGCTGTCGTCCTTCATGCAAGGCTTCGTGCATGAGTTGTTCCCCGCCATCAAGGTCAACGGCTGCTATCAGTTCCGCGTCACCCGCAACTCTGACCTGTTTGTGTCCGAGGACGATATCACGGACCTGCGCGAAGCGCTGCAGGGCGAGCTGCCCACCCGCCACTTTGGCGACACGGTGCGCCTGGAAATCTCTTCCGACACACCGCCGACGATCGCGCGCCGACTGCTGCTCGAATCCGGCCTGGGCGAGCAGGATGTCTACCGCGTGAGCGGCCCCGTCAACCTGGTGCGGCTGATGCAGATCCCCGACCTGGTCGACCGCCCCGCCCTCAAGTACCCGCCCCACGTGCCGGCGCCGGTCAAGGCATTCGTGCCCGGCGTGCCGATGTTCGACGCGATCCGCCAGCAGGACGTGCTGCTGCATCACCCCTACGAGAGCTTCAGTTCGGTGCTCGACCTGCTGCAGCAGGCCGCAGTCGATCCCGCCGTGGTGGCCATCAAGCAGACTGTCTATCGCACCGGCAACGAGTCGCCGGTGATGGAAGCGCTGATGACCGCGGCCCGCAATGGCAAGGAAGTCACGGTCGTGGTGGAACTGCTGGCGCGCTTCGACGAAGAAACCAATATCAACTGGGCCGAACGGCTCGAGTCCGCCGGCGCGCACGTGGTCTACGGCGTAGTCGGCCACAAGTGCCATGCCAAGATGCTGCTGATGGTCCGCCGGGAACTGGCCGGCGCCAAGAGCAAGCAGTACAAGCTGCGCCGCTACGCGCACCTGGGCACCGGCAACTACCATCCGCGCACCGCGCGGCTGTACACCGACTTCGGCCTGCTCACCGCCAACGAGCAGATCTGCGAGGACGTCCAGCATGTGTTTCAGCTGCTCACCGGCACCGCGGGCACCATCCGGCTGAACCATCTGTGGCAGTCGCCGTTCACCATGCAGAGCAACCTGGTCGAGCATATCCGCGCGGAAGCGCGCAACGCCCGCGCCGGCAAGCGCTCGCACATCATGGCCAAGATGAATGCGCTGCTGGAGCCGTCTATCATCGATGAGCTGTACAAGGCTTCGCGCGCCGGCGTGAAGATCGACCTGATCATCCGTGGGGTTTGCGCGCTGCGTCCGGGCGTGCCGGGCATGTCGGAGAACATCACGGTACGCTCGATTGTCGGGCGCTTCCTGGAACATCATCGCGTCTACTACTTCCTGGCCGACGGTGCCGATGTCGTCTACTTGTCCAGCGCGGACTGGATGGACCGGAACCTGTTCCGCCGGGTCGAGGTCGCCTTCCCCGTACTGGACAAGACACTGAAGGCGCGCGTGATCAGCGAGAGCCTGCGCGTTCACCTGCGCGACAATGCTTCCGCCTGGATCATGCAGGAAGACGGTAGCTACACACGCAAGCACACCAAGTCCAAGCAGCCCCACGTCAGCCAGCACGACTTGCTGGCCATGTTCGGCAGTGCCTGAGGCGCGGGTGGCACGGCACGCCTGGCGTGCCGTGTCCAGCGAACTGGAGCAGTCGATGCCCTGGGCCAGCCGCAAACCTCCGGTCTGGGCCGGCGACTGACCACCGAGAATCGCCCTGGTCAGGCTGCCTTCTGCGGCGACTGGCCGGGGCGCGGCACGGCGGCCGGCACGTAGCCACTGCGATCGGTCGGGAATACCACGCGGAACACGCTGCCGCGGCCTACCTCGCTGGTGATACGCAGATCGGCATGATGGCGCGACAGCACGTGCTTGACGATGGCCAGCCCCAGGCCGGTGCCGCCGGTATCGCGCGAGCGGCTGCGATCGACCCGGTAGAAGCGCTCGGTCAGGCGCGGGATGTGGTCGGCGGCGATGCCCAGGCCCGTATCGCTGACCGAGAAGATGGCGTGCTCGTTCTCGTACGTCAGCGCGATGCCGATGCGCCCGCCCTCGGGCGTATAGCGCACCGCGTTGGAAACGAGGTTGCCGAATGCCGATAGCAGTTCCCGCTCCGCGCCGCGGATCACCACCGCCGGATCGATCTGCGCGGACACCTGATGGCCGCCCTGCGACAGCGCCTCGGCGTCATGCACCAGGTGCCCGACCAGTTCGGCCATGTCGATGCGCTCCGGGCTCGGCGGCTGCTCGTCGCTTTCCAGTTTGGCCAGCACCAGCAAGTCCTCGACCAGATGCTGCATGCGCATGGACTGCACCAGCATCATGTCGAGATAGCGGTTGCGATCCTGCTCCGATACCGGCAGGTCGCGCACCGTCTCCAGGAAGCCGGTCAGCACTGTCAGCGGCGTCTTCAACTCGTGCGAGACATTGGCGACGAAATCCCTGCGCATCGCCTCGGTGTTCTCCAGCTTGGTGATGTCGTGCGTCAGCACCAGCTTGCGGTTCTCCCCGTAAGGCAGGATCTGTACGGCAATCACGCTGCGCTTGTGCTCGCCCATGTCGCGCATCAGCAGCGGATCGTCGAAACGCTGCAGGTGCAGATACTGGACGAACTCGGGGCGCCGGATCAGGTGGGTAATGCGCTGGCGCACGTCCCGCCGCGCATTGAGGCCGAAGTGCTGCTCGGCCACGTCGTTGCACCACTCGATCTGGTCGGCGTCATCGAGCATCAACACGCCGTTGGGCGAAGCCTGGATGGCCTGGATAAAGCGGGTATGTTGCTGCTCGACCTGGAGCACCTGGGTACGCCACCGCTTGACCAGCCGATGCAGGCGGTAATACACCTCGCCCCACAGCCCGAGCGCGCTGGGAATCTCGCCGTAGGCCGGCGCATCGAGCACTTTCCACAGGCGGTTGATCTGGTACAGGTAGTAGAGCAAGAGTCCCAGCAGCGCGACGCACATCATGGCCAGCGCGGGTACGGGACCGGCAAGGAAGTACAGCCCCGACGAAGCCAGGGCCAGGAAGATCAGGATGGCCGCCGAACGGGCCCAGATGACGTTCATGAAGAAGGAAGAAGGTCAGGCAGGCGGCAGGACCGCAGGGAATGCGGTGGAGTGTGCCACGAAACAGGCCACAAGAAACAGGCCACAAGCGAGGCAACAAGCGAGCGGCCGGCGGTCGGCCGCCCGCCCGGCGACAGGCGCCACGCCAGCGACGACGTGGCAAGCCTGGTGTCAGTGGCTGGGAGCGCGCGCCAGACGGTACCCGCTGCCCCGCACCGTCTCGATCATATTGCTGTACCCGCCGGGCGTCAGCGCGGCACGCAGGCGCTTGATATGGACGTCGACCGTCCGCTCTTCGACGAACACGTGATCGCCCCAGACCTGGTCCAGCAGCTGCGAGCGGCTGTGCACGCGCTCCGGATGCGTCATCAGGAAGTGCAGCAGACGGAACTCGGTGGGCCCCAGATCCAGCTTGATCAGCCCGGTCTCGTCCTGGCCGGTGACACGGTGCGTGGCCGGATCGAGGCGCAGGCCATTGATGGCAACCACGTCGTCGGTGAGTTGCGGTGCGCGGCGGCGCAACACGGCCTTGATGCGGGCCAGCAGTTCCTTGGGGGAAAACGGCTTGGTGACGTAGTCGTCCGCGCCGGCCTCGAGCCCCAGTATCTTATCCTGCTCCTCGCTGCGCGCGGTCAGCATGATGATCGGAATCTGCTTGGTACGGTCGTTGTTGCGCAGTTCCTTGGCGAAGGTTGCACCCGACTTCCCCGGGAGCATCCAGTCGAGCAACACCAGGTCCGGCAACACGTCGCTCATCAGCGACAGTGCCTGCTCGGCGTTGTAGGCCCGGATCGGATAATGTCCCGCGTGTTGCAGGTTGACCGCGATCAGTTCGGCGATCGCCGGTTCGTCTTCGACAACAAGAATGCTGCTTGGCATGTAGTTTTCTCCGCAGTGGCGCCGTTTTAACTCAGCGCTTCGCGCTCCATGTCCTCACGCGAGGCGTGGCGGACGTCGGTTCCCTTGACGATGTAGATGATGAATTCGGCGATGTTCTTGGCGTGATCGCCAATACGCTCGATTGCCTTGGCGATGAAGAGGAAGTCGAGCGCGACCGAGATCGTACGCGGGTCTTCCATCATGTAGGTGATGAGCTTGCGCACAAAGGCGCGGAATTCTTCATCAATGGCTTTGTCTTCCTTGACGATCCGGGCCGCGGCCACGGTGTCCAGGCGCGCAAAGGCGTCCAGAGCCTGGCGCAGCAGCGCGATGGCCATATCGCCCGAGAGCTTCACCTCGGAATAGTTGATCTGGTGGGCACCCGAATCTTCCATGATGTGCTTGGTGCGTTTGGCGATCTTCTCCGCCTCGTCACCGGCGCGTTCCAGATTGGTGATGGTCTTGGAAATCGCCATCACCAGGCGCAGGTCGCGCGCGGTCGGTTGCCGGCGCGCGATGATATTGCCGCAATCGGCATCGATCTCGAGCTCGAGCGCGTTGAGCTGCTGCTCGCGCGCGATCACCTGGTCGGCGAGATCGGCATCGAACTCCGATAGCGCCCGCATGGCGATTTCGATCTGCGACTCGACCAGACCGCCCATCTGCAGCAGCTTCGTGCTGATGGCGTTCAGGTCGGCGTCGAATTGGGTCGACAGGTGCTTGTCAGACATGTTGTTCTCCTAGCCGCTCTATTTGCATGCTATGCGTTACGTGCACAACGCTCAAATCAGCCGAAACGGCCGGTGATGTAGTCTTCGGTTTCCTTGCGATGCGGCTTGATGAAGATCTTCTCGGTCTCGCCGAATTCGATCAGTTCACCCAGATACATATATGCGGTGTAGTCCGAGCAGCGCGCGGCYTGCTGCATRTTGTGSGTSACGATSACCACCGTRTACTCRTCCTTCAGCTCCGCAATCAGTTCTTCGATGCGCCCGGTCGAAATCGGGTCGAGAGCAGAGCACGGTTCGTCAAGCAAGAGCACTTCGGGGCGGATGGCGATGCCTCGTGCGATGCACAGGCGCTGCTGCTGCCCGCCCGACAGACCATAGCCCGACTGGTTGAGCTTGTCCTTGGCCTCGTTCCACAACGCAGCCTTGGACAGTGCCCACTCAACGCGGTCGTCCATCTCGGAGCGAGACAGCTTCTCGAACAAGCGCACCCCGAAGGCAATATTGTCRTAGATCGACATGGGGAACGGCGTGGGCTTCTGGAACACCATGCCAACCTTGGCGCGCAGCAGGGCGATGTCCTGCTTGGCGGTCAGCAGGTTGTCGCCGTCCATGTTGATCTCGCCCTCGGCTCGCTGCTCCGGGTAGAGCGCGTACATCTTGTTGAAGGTACGCAACAGGGTCGACTTGCCGCAGCCGGACGGGCCGATGAAGGCCGTCACTTTGCGCTCCGGGATCGACATGTTGACGTTCTTCAACGCATGGAACTGGCCATAGTAGAAGTTCAGGTTGCGCACGTCGATCTTGGCGCGGGTCGTGTCGGGAATGTCGATGACGGTCGAGGTCATGCTCGTCTCTCGCAAGGAATTTCGGGAATGCCGTGTGGCTATCACGCCGCTGGTCATTTCTTGAACAGAATGCGGGCCAGGATGTTCAGCGCCAGCACCCCAACGGTAATCAGGAACACGCCGGCCCAGGCCAGTTGCTGCCATTCGACAAACGGGCTCATGGCGAAGCGGAAGATGGTCACCGGGAGGTTCGCCATCGGCTTGTTCAGGTCGCTGGTCCAGAACTGGTTGGACAAGGCCGTGAAGAGCAGTGGCGCGGTCTCGCCGGCGATGCGGGCCACCGCCAGCAGCACGCCGGTGACGATGCCCGCATAAGACGACTTCACCGTGATGGACAGCACCATCTTCCACTTGGGCGTGCCCAGGGCGAAGGCCGCCTCACGCAGTGCGTTCGGGACCAGGTTCAGCATGTTCTCCGTGGTACGCACCACGATCGGGATCTGCAGCAGCGCCAGCGCGCAGATGCCTGCCCAGGCGGAGAAATGGCCCATGCGGGTCACCACCAGCGCGTAGACGAACAGGCCAATCACGATCGATGGCGCCGACAGCAGGATGTCGTTGATGAAGCGGATGAAGCTGGCCAGCGGCGAAGTCTTGCCGTATTCCGCCAGGTAAATGCCAGCCAGGATGCCTAGCGGCGTGCCGCACAGCGTGGCCAGCCCGACCATCACGAAACTGCCGTAGATTGCATTGGCCAAGCCGCCGCCGGCGGTGTTCGGCGCCGGCGTCATCTGCGTGAACAGGTCCATCGACAGCCCGCCCACCCCCAGCGAGATGGTGGTCCACAGGATCCAGGCCAGCCAGAACAGGCCAAACCCCATGGCGCCCAGCGACGCGGTCAGCGCATAGAAATTGGTGCGACGGCGGCGCGCCTGCAGGCGCTTGCGCATTGAGTCCGCATCCGGACTGACTGCCGGAATCGAGGAGGAGGAGGAAGACATTGCGGCTTGGCTCATTTTGCGCCCTCGTTCTTGGCCAAGCGCAGCAGAAGGATCTTCGACAGCGCCAGGACCACGAAAGTGATGAAGAACAGGATCAGGCCGAGTTCCATCAGCGCAGCAGTGTGCAGCCCCGCGCCGGCTTCGGCGAACTCATTGGCCAGCGCCGAGGTAATGCTGTTGCCCGGCGAAAACAGCGAGGCGCTGTCCAGCAGGTTGGTATTGCCGATGACGAAGGTGACCGCCATGGTCTCGCCCAGCGCGCGGCCCAGGCCCAGCATCACGCCGCCGATCACGCCGGCCCGGGTGTAAGGCAGCACCACGCGCCACATCACTTCCCACGTCGTGCARCCSATGCCGTAMGCCGATTCCTTGAGCAGCACCGGCGTGACTTCGAACACGTCGCGCATCACCGAGGCAATGTAGGGAATGATCATGATCGCCAGGATCACCCCGGCGCACAACAGGCCAATGCCCAGCGGCGCGCCCTGGAACAGCTTGCYGATCAGCGGCACCTGGCCCACCGTGGCGGCCAGTGGCTTCTGGAAGTACTCGCCGAAAATGGGCGAGAAGACCAGCAGGCCCCACATGCCGTAGACAATCGAGGGCACCGCCGCCAGCAGTTCGATGGCCGTGCCGAGCGGACGGCGCAGCCACGCCGGCGACAGTTCGGTCAGGAACAGCGCAATACCGAAGCTGATGGGCACCGCGATGATCAAGGCGATGAGCGAGGTCACGATGGTGCCGTAGATGGGCACCAGGGCGCCGTAGACATCGGCGGGTGGATCCCACTCGGCGGTCCACAGGAAGCGCAGGCCGAAGGCCTCGATGGTGGGCCACGCGCTGATCGCGAGCGATACGATGATGCCGCCCAGCAGCAGCAAGGTCACGATGGCGGCGCCGCGCGTCAGGCCACCAAACAAGATGTCACCGGTACGGCTGGGTGGCCGCACAGCGGATAGATCGGATGTAGTCGCCATGATGTGGTTTTTGAGTTCGGTTAAGGGCAGGTCGCCGGCTGCTCCGCCCGCTCAGGCTCGTGAGCCGGCGCATTGCGCTGCGGGTGCCAGGATGTTTGCCATACGTTCTGCGTTGCTGTTTCTGCTGTGATGCTGCTCTGCTGCTGCGTAGTACTTTATTGCCTGCCCGGCGCCTTTTGGGCGCCAGGCAGGCGAAGCTGCAACCCCGGCCCGCACATGCGGCCGGGTTCGCAGCCGGCCGATCAGTTGTACAGTGCCTTGCCCGAACCGTCCTTGACCGAGCTCTTCCAGGTCGCGCGGATCTGGTTCACCACGGCGTCCGGCAGCGGCACGTAGTCGAGATCGCTGGCCATGTTGCCACCGCTCTTGTACGCCCAGTCGAAGAACTTCAGCACTTCCGTGCCCTGTGCCGGCTTTTCCTGGTTCTTGTGAACCAGGATGAAGGTGGCGCCGGCGATCGGCCATGCCGCCTTGCCAGCCTGGTTGGTCAGGATCTGGTAGTACGTCTTGCTCCAGTCGGCACCGGCAGCAGCTGCCTTGAAGGCATCGTCGCCCGGCTGGACCACGGCACCCGAAGCGTTCTTCATGTTCAGGTGGGTCATCTTGTTCTGCTTGGCGTAGGCGTACTCGACGTAGCCGATGGCGCCGTTCAGGCGCTGCACGAAAGCAGCGACGCCTTCGTTACCCTTGCCACCCGTGCCGCCGCCCGGCCAGTTGACCGTGGTGCCCTCGCCAACCGAGCTCTTCCACTCGGGGCTGACCTTGGTCAGGTAATTGGTGAAGATGAAGGTCGTGCCCGAACCATCGGCACGGCGCACCGGCAAGATGTCCTGGTTCGGCAGCTTGGCGTGCGGGTTCAGCGCCTTGATGGCGGGATCGTCCCACTTCTTGATCTTGCCCAGGTAGATGTTGGCCAGCACTTCGCCGGTGATGGTCAGCTCGCCCGGCTTGATACCTTGCAGGTTGATCACCGGCACCACGCCGCCGATCACCGTGGGAAACTGCACCAGGCCTTGCTTGGCGAGTTCCTCATCCTTCAGGGGAGCGTCGGAAGCGCCGAAATCGACGGTCTTGGCGCCAATCTGCTTGATACCACCGGACGAGCCGATGGATTGATAGTTGACCTTGTTACCCGTTGCCTTTTGGTATGCGTCGGCCCACTTGGAATAGACGGGCGCCGGGAAGGATGCGCCAGCACCGGTAATTTCCGCCGCGAACGCAGTGCCCGCCACCACCAACGACACGATGCCTGCAACGGCAGTCTTGACCAGCTTCATATGTCCTCCAGAGACATGGTTGGGGAATGACAATTTTTTGACAAGTCGAACTGTATGCCCCCTGTATGACAATTCCATGACATCACGAGATCTTCTTGCTGGCGACTGGGAAGTTAGCCTCGACTCACATAAAACAGCTGCCGCTCACCTCCCTTCCGCTCTCGCTTCTGGCCTTCAACTCCGCCGGTTAATTGCTGATTGGAGCAAAAAAATGCCGGGCAATGCCCGGCATTCCTGACCGCGTCGAATCAATCGATGCTCAGGCCCGCAACGCGTCCGCCAGCGTCTGCGCCGCCTGCTCCGCGGTATCGGCCTGCTCGGCCTCGACCATCACGCGCACAACCGGCTCCGTCCCCGACGCACGGATCAGGACACGGCCGCGGCCTTCCAGTTGCGGCTCGATCACAGCACGCGCCGCGCTCAGTCCAGCGTGCGACTGCCAGTCGAAGCCTTTCTCGACGCGCACGTTGATCAGCGTCTGCGGGAACAGCGAAACGCCTTCCAGCAACTGGGCCAGGCTCTTGCCGCTACGGCGCAATGCCGCCAGGACCTGCAAGGCGGACACGATGCCATCGCCGGTGGTGTGCCGGTCGAGGCAGAGCAGATGGCCCGAGCCCTCGCCGCCCAGCGTCCACTTGCGCTTGTTCAGTTCCTCCAGCACATAGCGGTCGCCCACCTTGGCGCGCACGAACTCCACGCCCTGGCGCTTTAGCGCCAGCTCGACCGCCATATTGGTCATCAACGTGCCCACCGCGCCCTGTACGGCCTGCCCCGCATGGAGACGATCCTGCACGATGAGGTAAAGCAGTTCGTCACCGTTGAACAGACGGCCGTCGCGGTCCACCACCTGCAAGCGGTCGGCATCGCCATCGAAGGCCAGGCCCAGGTCCGCGCCATTGGCCTTGACAGCCTCGATCAGCTTCTCAGGCGCGGTGGCGCCATAGCCCGCATTGATATTGCGTCCGTCTGGCTGGTTGCCGATCGAGATCACGTCGGCGCCCAGTTCGTGGAAAACGTGGGGGGCAATGTGATAAGCGGCCCCATGGGCGCAATCCACCACCAGCTTGAGCTTGTGCAGGTCCTGCTCGTAGGGGAATGTGCTCTTGCAGAACTCGATGTACCTGCCGGCGGCATCCTCGATGCGGCGTGCGCGGCCGAGATCGTCCGAGCGCACGCACACCATTGGCTCTTCCAATGCCTCCTCGATCGCCATTTCCACCGCGTCGGGCAGCTTGTCTCCGTCTGCCGAGAAGAACTTGATGCCGTTGTCGTAGTAGGGATTATGGCTGGCGGAGATCACCACGCCCGCCGACAGGCGAAGGGCGCGCGTGAGATACGCCACGCCCGGCGTCGGCAGCGGCCCGGTCAGCAGCACGTTGACGCCAGCCGAGGTAAAGCCGGCCTCCAGTGCGGCCTCCAGCATATAGCCGGAGATACGCGTGTCCTTGCCAATCAGCACGGTCGGACGCGCCTGGTCTTGCTGCTTCGCGCCATGGGCGAGCACCATGCCCGCCGCATAGCCCAGGCGCATCACGAAGTCGGGCGTGATCGGCGCCTCGCCTACCCTGCCGCGCACCCCATCCGTGCCGAAGTACTTGCGTGTCATAAGGTCTTTCTCCCGTTGTTCTGTCTTGCGATGCCGAATGCTAAGGGCTAAATGCGCAACGCTGGATGCCAATAGTCAAAACAAATGTTAACTGGCAATGGTTTCATGACGGATGGCCCACCAGATCTTGAGGGCATCCACGGTTTGCGCTACATCATGCACGCGCACGATATACGCACCCCGCTCCGCCGCGCACACCGCCGCGGCCAGGCTGGCTGCGACGCGTTCCTGCGGTGGGCGGCCGCCCAGAATCGTGCCGAGCGTCGACTTCCGTGACAACCCCACCAGTAGGGGCAATCCTTCCACGGCGAGTTGCGGCAACTGGCCCAGCAAGCGCAGATTATGATCCGGCGTCTTGCCGAAGCCAAAACCCGGATCGAGCGTGATGCGGGCATCGTCGATGCCCGCATCACGCAGCACGCCGATGCGCTCCCGCAGGAAGTCGGCCACGTCGCGTACCACGTCCTCGTACTGTGGGCGCTCCTGCATGGTTTGCGGATCGCRTTGCATGTGCATCACGCACAGCGCGGCCTGCCCGGCATCCGCCCCGCTCACCGCCTCGACCGCGCCGGGCATGCGGAAGCCCCAGATGTCATTGATCAGGTCGGCACCGGCGGCCAGCGCGGCGCGCATGACTTCCGGCTTGTAGGTATCGATCGACAAGGCCCGGCCACAGTCGCGCAGCGCCTCGACCATCGGCAACACGCGCTCCAGTTCCTGCTCCAGCGGCAGCGCCGCCGATCCTGGCCGGCTCGACTCGCCGCCAATATCGATGATGTCCACGCCTTCGGCAATCATGCGTTCGGCATGCCGCAAGGCGGCATCGCGGCCGGCATGCTGGCCACCATCGGAAAAGGAATCCGGGGTGACGTTGAGAATACCCATCACCAGGGGTCGGCGGTCACGCGCGAATCGGTAGCGGCCGCATTGGAAATACGAATCAGTTGAGATCGACGACAAGATACGAGAGCGAGAGACGATAAAGGAAACCTGGCTGTGCAATATGCGGCGCCAGCAAAGCAAAAGCCGGCGCACAAGGCGCCGGCTTCAGGCTTGGTGAACAAACGCTACAGCCACCACTACGGCACCAGGGCTACTGGTCCGCCGACGTCGTTGCCGCGCGCCGGCTATGCCGCTCAGGCCGTGGCGGGTGCGTTGGCGGGGGCCACCGGCGAACCACCCGACGGGGTGTTGCCACCACCGTTCTGGCTGGAGGCACCACGCGGCGGCCGCGGCGGCTTGCCTGCCATGATGTCGTTGACCTGGTCCGCGTCGATGGTTTCCCACTCCATCAGGGCCGCGGTCATTGCCTCGACCTTGTCGCGGTTTTCCTCGAGCAGTCGCYTGGCCAGGTTGTACTGTTCGTCGACGATGCGGCGGATTTCCGCGTCGACCTTGACCTGGGTGGCTTCCGACACCGTCTTGGACGACATCTTGCCGAACATGCCATCCTGCTCGGTATCCACATACACCATGGTACCCAGCGTATCGCTCATGCCGAACCGGGTGACCATGTCGCGGGCCGTCTTGGTGGCACGCTCGAAGTCGTTGGAAGCACCGGTGCTCATGGCGTTGAGGAAGACCTCTTCCGCCGCGCGGCCGCCAAACAGGATGGCGATCTCGTCGAGCATGTTGTCCTTGTACTTCGAGTACTTGTCGTGCTCAGGCAATTGCCAGGTCACGCCAAGCGCCCAGCCGCGCGGCATGATGGTGACCTTGTGCACCGGATCCGCCTTCGGCAGCAGCTTTGCCACCACCGCATGGCCGGACTCGTGGTACGCGGTAGCGCGGCGTTCCTCTTCGCGCATGACCGTGGACTTGCGCTCCGGACCCATGTAGATCTTGTCCTTGGCGTCCTCGAAGTCCTGCATGTCGACCACGCGCTTGCTGCGGCGGGCGGCGAACAGTGCGGCTTCATTGACCAGGTTGGCCAGATCGGCGCCCGAGAAGCCCGGGGTACCGCGTGCGATTACCGAGGCGTCGACGTCGTTGCCAATCGGCACCTTGCGCATATGGACCTTCAGGATCTGCTCGCGGCCGCGGATGTCGGGCAGGYCGACGTACACCTGGCGGTCGAAACGGCCCGGGCGCAGCAGCGCCTTGTCCAGCACGTCCGAACGGTTGGTGGCCGCGATCACGATCACACCCGAGTTGGCCTCGAAGCCGTCCATCTCGACCAGCATCTGGTTCAGGGTCTGCTCGCGCTCGTCGTTGCCGCCGCCCATGCCAGCGCCGCGGTGACGGCCGACCGCATCGATTTCGTCAATGAAGACGATGCAGGGCGCCTGCTTCTTGGCGTTCTCGAACATGTCGCGCACACGGGCCGCGCCCACGCCGACGAACATTTCAACGAAGTCMGAACCGGAGATGCTGAAGAACGGCACCTTGGCTTCGCCGGCGATCGCGCGCGCCAGCAGCGTCTTGCCGGTGCCCGGAGGGCCGACCAGCAGCACGCCGCGCGGGATACGGCCGCCCAGCTTCTGGAATTTCTGCGGATCCTTGAGGAAGTCCACCAGTTCGACCACTTCTTCCTTAGATTCATCGCAACCGGCGACGTCCTGGAAGGTGACCGCGTTCTGGTTTTCATCGATCAGGCGTGCGCGCGACTTGCCGAAGGAAAAGGCACCGCCTTTGCCGCCGCCCTGCATCTGCCGCATCATGTAGAACCAGAACACGATGATCAGCAGGGTGGGCCCGAGGTAGTACAGGGCCTGCACCAGCATGTTGGGTTCGTCGTCAGCCTTGCCGGTCACCTGAACGCCGTACTTCATCAGGTCGCCGACCATCCAGATGTCGCCCGGCGAGATGATGGTGTACTTCTGCCCTTCCTTGGGCGTCACCACCAGATTACGGCCTTGCACGTCGACCCGGCCCACCTTGCCGGACTTGGCATCATCCATGAACTGCGAATAGGTGACGCCTTCCTGCGTGCGGGGCTTGTCGAACTGCTTGAAGACGGTAAACAACACCAGCGCGATCACGAGCCAGATTGCCGCCTTTTGAAACAGGTTGTTATTCAAGGCCAAACTCCTTTACGAACGCCTTGCCAACGGGATAGCTGCATTGTAATGCAGCGCCCGGCGTCGGGGGAAAAAGCAAATTGATCGAAGCGATAGGCTCGCTTCACCCCGCCGACTTGAGGTAACGCCCAAGAATGAAGGTCTCTGAAGACTTGTCGCGCGACGCCTTGGGCTTGCGTTTGGCGACCACCTTGAACTGGCGCTTGAACTTCTCCACGATCTGGCTGTAACCGCTGCCATGGAAACACTTTACCAGCAATGAGCCCTCCGGCTTCAGATGCGCCTGGGCAAATTCCAGCGCCAGGTCGCACAAGTAATCGATACGGGCAGCATCGGCAAAGGCTACACCTGACAAATTGGGGGCCATGTCCGACAATACAAGGTCGATCTTTGCGCCGCCGGACGCCTGGAGCACGATTTCCTCCAGCTGCCGGAAAACGTCCTCCTCGCGGAAGTCMCCCTGGATGAATGTGACGTCGGCGACCGCCTCCATGGGCAGCAGGTCGATGGCGATCACCGCGCCGTCGATGCCGCCGTCCTTGGCGCGCGGCGAAGCCGCCAGCTTGTTGCGGGCGTACTGGCTCCAGCTGCCGGGGGCAGCGCCCAGGTCGACAATGACCTGGCCGGGACGAATCAGCTTGTCCTGCTCGTCGATCTCCTTCAGCTTATACGCTGCGCGGGCCCGATAGCCCTCGCGCTGCGCYATTTTGACGTAGGGGTCGTTGATATGGTCGTGCAACCACGCCTGATTGAATTTGTTCTTGGCCATTCCGGAGACATCTGTTTGAGAAAAACGCCGCCGACCCGCGGTCGACCGTGCGTTTTTCACTCGTTTTGCTGATTTTGCAGCCTGACCGTGCCAGTTTGACGGATAATACGCGCCGATTCGCTTTTTCGGCACTTCAGTGCCTTGGTTTGCGCACCACTTGCGCGCCCATTTGCGCCCTCGCCTGCGCTTTACTTATGCCCGCTCTTCAACTCATTCCCGCCCAGCGCTCCGAACTTCGCTCACGTGCCCATGGCCTCAACCCGGTCGTGATGATCGGCGGCGAGGGCCTGACCCGGCCCGTCCTGGCCGAAATCGACCGCAGCCTGGCGTCTCACGACCTGATCAAGATCCGCGTGTTCGGCGACGACCGCGAAAGCCGCATCGCCATGTACGAAGCCATTTGCGAGGATCTCAGCGCCGCCCCGATCCAGCATATCGGCAAGCTGCTGGTGGTATGGCGCCCGGGTCCGGCCGTCCTGAAGGAAAATCGTCCGCAGGAACTGGGCCGCCTGGCCCCGCGTGGCGGCGCCGCGCCGCGCACCGTGACCGTCAGAAAGCCGAGCGCCGCGCCCAATCGCCGCCCCAAGCGCTCGCAAGTGACGGTGCTGGGCAATGAGCGCGTCACCGCTGGCGGCAACGTCAAGCGTGCGCGTGCCCGTCCGACCAGCCAGAAGAAGAAAGCGCTCGACTGAGCGACTGGCCGGCGCCTCCTGACGCGCGCCGGCTTGATATCGGCGCCCCCACGCGGGGGTCCGCCACACTCCTTGCCGGCTTGCCCTACTCGCCCGCCGAACGCGGTGCCGCCGCGCGCCACACCAGGACCAGTGCAAGCAGGCTGTGCGCCAGGTAGAACACGCTGGACACACCATGCAGCATGCCGAACTGCCCCTTATAGGGGGATTCGGACACGCCCACGCCCAGCGCCGTCGCCTTGTCCTTCAGGTTCTCCATGAAGGGCTGGATGCCGAAGTATCCCACCAGCACGCAAAGCAGCATGCCCAGCACCAGCCAGCGCAGCCCCCGGTAGCGCCTCGCGCCACGGCGGATCATCAGGTTGCATAGCGCCAGTTGCAGCACGCCGACCACCACGCCAAGGATTGCCTCGGTCCGGAACAGCTGCCCGGCGATCAGCCCGGCGGTCTCCCGGCTGGGCAGCACCGAAAACAGCGTCGGGGCCACCATGTAGCCCACGGTCCACAGGCTGCCGGCCCAGACTACGGTCAGCAGGAGAAAGATCCGATGCGGCAGCGGCGGCAGGCTCGAGTAGGAGGAGGAGAACACGCAGCCTCGTTCAGACGTAGCGAACCGTGATGACTTCGTACTCGCGCTCGCCGCCAGGGGCCAGCACGATAGCCACATCGCCCTCGAACTTGCCGATCAGCGCGCGCGCGATAGGCGAGCTGACCGAGATCTTGCCGCTGTCGAGGTCGGCCTCGTCGTCACCGACGATCTGGTAGCTCACGGGCTTGCCCGACTCCAGGTCTTCCAGGTCCACGGTGGCGCCAAACACGATGCGGCCATCGGTATCGAGCTGGGTCGGGTCGATGACTTGCGCGGTCGACAGCTTGGACTCCACCTCCAGGATGCGCCCTTCGATAAAGGCCTGCTTTTCCTTGGCGGCGTCGTATTCGGCGTTTTCGGACAGGTCACCCTGCGCGCGCGCTTCGGAAATGGCATTGATCACCGCGGGACGTTCGACGGCCTTCAGGCGCTGCAGTTCCTCTTTCAGCAGCTCGGCGCCGCGCTTTGTAATCGGAATCGTGCTCATGTCTTCGTTCTGCAAAAAAATGAGCCGCAGCGGAGCTGGAGCCATGCACCRGCATCGCTGCCCGGGGCACTTCCGCTCAACCGCGGCCTTTCAGGTTGTCAGGTTGGATCGACCCATTGCCCGGACGCTTGCCCGGTCGGCGGATCGACGGTATTGCTGTTAGTTTAGGCCATGAGGGCTGCCCGCAGCAACTGCGGGCAGCCCAGGGGGCCCAAAGGGGGCCGTCAGGCCAGCGAGGCGTGCAGGCCTTGCAGGTCGTAGACCTCCAGGCTCTGCATGTGCTTCAGACCCTCCACCGCGGCGCGCGCGCCGGCGATGGTGGTGTAGTACGGCACCCGGCTGGCCAGGGCCGAGATACGGATCGAACGCGAGTCGGCGATAGCGGTGCGGGTTTCGTCCACCGTGGTGAACACCAGCGCCAGTTCGCCGTTCTTCAGCATGTCGACGATATGCGGGCGGCCGTCCTTCACCTTGTTGACCACGCGAACCGGGATGCCGGCGGCTTCGATGGCCGAGGCGGTACCGCGGGTGGCAACGATGGGGTAGCCCATATCGTGCAGCATGCGCGCCACGCCCACGGCGTGCGGCTTGTCGCTGTCCTTCACGGTCAGCAGCACCGTGCCCTTCTCCGGCAGGCGCGAACCGGCGGCGAGCTGGCTCTTGAAGAGCGCTTCGCCGAAGGTCTTGCCCACGCCCATCACCTCGCCGGTGGAGCGCATTTCAGGTCCGAGCACCGGGTCGACGCCGGGGAACTTGTTGAACGGGAACACCGCTTCCTTGACGCTGTAGTACGGCGGCACCACTTCGTCATGGATGCCTTGCGAATCCAGCGTCTGGCCGGCCATGCAACGCGCGGCGATCTTGGCCAGCGACAGCCCGGTGGCCTTGGACACGTACGGCACCGTGCGCGAGGCGCGGGGGTTCACTTCCAGCACGTAGACGATATCCTCGCCGTTGACCTGCTGGATGGCGAACTGCACGTTCATCAGGCCGACCACGTTCAGGGCCTTGGCCATGGCGGCGGTCTGGCGCTTGAGCTCGTCCACGGTGGCTTGCGCCAGCGAGTACGGCGGCAGCGAGCAGGCGGAGTCGCCCGAGTGCACGCCGGCTTGCTCGATGTGCTCCATCACGCCGCCGATGAACACGCGCTGGCCGTCGCACAGGGCGTCGACGTCGCACTCGATGGCGTCGTTCAGGAAACGGTCCAGCAGCACCGGGGAATCATGCGACACCTTGACGGCTTCGCGCATATAGCGCTCGAGGTCGCGCGGCTCGTGCACGATTTCCATCGCGCGGCCGCCCAGTACGTACGACGGACGCACCACCAGCGGGTAGCCGATCTCGGTGGCCAGGCGCAGCGCTTCGTCCTCGGCACGCGCGGTGCGGTTGGGCGGCTGGCGCAGGCCCAGCTCATGCAGCAGCTTCTGGAAACGCTCGCGGTCTTCCGCGGCGTCGATCATGTCGGGGCTGGTGCCGATGATGGGCACGCCGTTGGCTTCCAGGTCCAGCGCCARCTTCAGCGGGGTCTGGCCGCCGTACTGCACGATCACGCCGACCGGTTTTTCCTTGTCGACGATTTCCAGCACGTCTTCCAGCGTCAACGGCTCGAAGTAGAGGCGGTCCGAGGTGTCGTAGTCGGTCGACACGGTTTCCGGGTTGCAGTTGACCATGATGGTCTCGTACCCGTCCTCGCGCAGCGCCAGCGCGGCRTGCACGCAGCAGTAGTCGAAYTCGATGCCCTGGCCGATCCGGTTCGGACCGCCGCCCAGCACCATGATCTTGCGATTGGTGGTGGGCTCGGCTTCGCACTCGCCATGCTCGGCTTCATACGTGCCGTACATGTAGGCGGTATTGGTGGCGAACTCGGCGGCGCAGGTGTCCACGCGCTTGTACACCGGGCGCACGCCGGCGGCATGGCGCGCGGCGCGCACGGCCTTGGGCTCGGCGCCCATCAGCTTGGCCAGGCGGCGATCCGAGAAGCCCTTCTGCTTCAGGTGGCGCAGCTCGGCGGCCGACAGGCTGTCCAGCTTGCGCGCCTTGACCAGGGTCTCGGTCTTGACGATGTCTTCGATCTGGGCCAGGAACCACGGGTCGATGTCGGTCTCGGCGTGCACTTCTTCCAGCGACATGCCGATACGGAAGGCGTCGCCCACGTACCAGATGCGGTCCGGGCCGGCTTCGCCGATTTCCTCGACGATCTCGTCGCGGTCGGTGGACTTGTCGTCCAGGCCGTCCACGCCGACTTCCAGGCCACGCAGCGCCTTCTGGAACGATTCCTGGAAGGTGCGGCCCATGGCCATCACTTCACCCACGGACTTCATCTGGGTGGTCAGGTGGCTGTCGGCCTGCGGGAATTTCTCGAAGGCGAAACGCGGCACCTTGGTGACCACGTAGTCGATCGACGGCTCGAACGAGGCCGGGGTCGCACCGCCGGTGATCTCGTTCTTCAGCTCGTCCAGCGTGTAGCCCACCGCCAGCTTGGCGGCAACCTTGGCGATCGGGAAGCCGGTGGCCTTGGACGCCAGCGCCGACGAACGCGATACGCGGGGGTTCATCTCGATCACGATCATGCGGCCGTCGGCCGGGTTGATCGAGAACTGCACGTTGGAGCCGCCGGTATCGACGCCGATCTCGCGCAGCACCGCCAGCGAGGCGTTACGCAGGATCTGGTATTCCTTGTCGGTCAGGGTCTGKGCCGGYGCMACSGTGATGGAGTCGCCGGTGTGGATGCCCATCGGGTCCAGGTTCTCGATCGAGCAGAYGATGATGCAGTTGTCCTTTTTGTCGCGGACCACTTCCATCTCRTAYTCTTTCCAGCCCAGCAGCGATTCTTCGATCAGCAGTTCGCGGGTCGGCGAGAGATCCAGGCCGCGCTTGCAGATTTCCTCGAATTCCTCGCGGTTGTAAGCGATGCCGCCGCCGGAGCCGCCCAGCGTGAACGACGGGCGGATCACGATGGGGTAGCCGCCGGTCGCGGTTTCCTTGGCGATCTGCGTCTGCACGGCCAGTGCTTCTTCCATCGAGTGGGCGATGCCGGACTTGGCCGAACCCAGGCCGATCTTGGTCATCGCCTCCTTGAACTTCTGGCGGTCCTCGGCCTTGTCGATGGCTTCCGGCGACGCGCCGATCAGCTCGACCTTGTACTTGTCCAGCACGCCATGGCGGTGCAGGTCCAGCGCGCAGTTCAGCGCGGTCTGGCCGCCCATGGTCGGCAGGATCGCGTCGGGACGCTCTTTCTCAATGATGCGCTCGACCACTTCCCAGGTAATCGGCTCGATGTAGGTCACATCGGCCGTGTTGGGATCGGTCATGATCGTGGCCGGATTGGAGTTGACCAGGATGACCTTGAAGCCTTCCTCGCGCAGCGCCTTGCAGGCCTGGGCGCCGGAATAGTCGAACTCGCACGCCTGCCCGATGATGATGGGGCCGGCGCCGATGATCAGGATGCTCTTTATGTCTGTGCGCTTTGGCATTGCACGCTCTCATTATTGGCCGGTCCCCACGTTCGCGYGGACCGCACCGGATATCAGGATTCGATTCAGTTCAGGGTGGCCGTCGCCAGCTTGGCGCCGAAGYCGATGAACATGGCGCCCACACCGCTCGCCATGCCCGCCGACAGGCGCCGTCGGCGGCGAAACGCCTCGGCCAGCCTGGCGCCCACGAAGATAATCGCGGTCAGGTAGGCGAAGCTGCACAACTGGCACACCAGCCCCAGCGCGACAAAGGACAGCGCCGGATAGCCGAACTGCGGATCGACGAACTGGATGAAGAAGGAGATGAAGAACAGGATGGCCTTGGGGTTGAGCAGGCTCACCACCAGCGCCTTGCGGAACGGGCTGACGGCACGGTCCACGGGCATCTCGCCCTGTGCCGCCGTCCCGCTATCGCTGCCGCGGCTGGACCAGCCGCGCACGGCACCGCGCAGCATCTGGAAACCGATCCAGCCGAGGTAAGCGGCACCGATGTACTTCACCACGTAGAACAGGCCCGGGCTGGCCTTCAGCAGCGAGGCCACCCCCGCTGCCGACAGCACCATCAGGATGGCATCGCCCAGGAACACCCCGCAGGCGCCCTTGTAGCCTTCGCGCACGCCACGCTGCGCGGCGACGGAAAGCACATACATCGAATTCGGGCCCGGCAGCAGCACGATAAAAATCGTGCCGAGCACAAAGGTCCAGAAATCGGTAATGCCCAGCGCGGTATGCATGAAGGCGTTCATGGGATCGTCCTGCGGTCTGCCTGTCTACTAATCTTCTCGTCTTGACTTCTTCGCTGCGCGCTTACTGGCGTGCGTCCGCCATCATCTTGGTGAAGCGGTCGAACAGGTAAGCCACGTCGTTCGGGCCCGGCGAGGCTTCCGGATGGCCCTGGAAGCAGAAGGCGGGCTTGTCGGTCAGCGCGAAACCTTGCAACGAACCGTCGAACAGCGACACGTGGGTGGTGCGCACGTTGGCAGGCAGGGTATCGGCGTCCACCGCGAAACCGTGGTTTTGCGAGGTGATCACCACACGGCCGTCGTCCACGTCCTTCACCGGATGGTTCGCGCCATGATGGCCGAACTTCATCTTCAGCGTCTTGGCGCCAACTGCCAGCGCCATGATCTGGTGCCCCAGGCAAATGCCGAAGGTGGGGATGCCGCGTTCGATGAACTCGCGGGTAGCGCGGATCGCGTAGTCGCAAGGCTCGGGGTCGCCGGGGCCGTTCGACAGGAAGATGCCATCCGGGTTGAGCGCCAGCGCGTCGGCGGCGCTGGCTTGCGCCGGCAGCACGGTCACCTTGCAGCCGCGTTCAGCCAGCATGCGCAGGATGTTGAACTTGACGCCGTAGTCAAAAGCCACCACGTGGAAGCGCGGCGACGCCAGCTTGCCGTAGCCGGCACCCAGCGCCCATTCGGTCTGGCTCCACTCGTACGGTTCCTTGACCGAAACCACCTTGGCCAGGTCCATGCCGGCCAGGCCGGGGAAGGAGCGCGCCAGGTCGATGGCCTTCTGCACATTGTCCTCGCCAGCCAGGATGCAGCCGTTCTGGGCACCCTTCTCGCGCAGGATACGGGTCAGCTTGCGGGTATCGATGCCGGCGATCGCCACCACCTTTTCCTGCTTCAGGTAATGGCCGAGGGAATGTTCCTTGCGGAAGTTGGAGGCCAGAAGCGGCAGATCCTTGATGATCAGGCCGGCGGCATGGACTTTCGTGGCTTCGACATCCTCAGAATTGACCCCGACATTGCCGATATGCGGATACGTCAGCGTGACGATCTGCCGGGAATAGCTGGGGTCGGTGAGGATTTCCTGGTAACCGGTCAGAGCGGTGTTGAACACCACTTCGCCGATGGTATGGCCGGAAGCGCCAATGGAATAGCCACGAAAGACCGTGCCGTCTGCAAGCGCGAGAATGGCGGACGGAAAAGACGGTAACACGGGTAGGCTCCTGCTGGATTCACCCCGTGACCGACCTGCTCAACGCCTCTTGCCCCGTTGTCCGGCGGGGCGACAGGCAGCGTGATGGACGCGATGCTTGTCGCCGGGGCCGTTCGCCTGGTGCTCGATACGCCACACAAATTAGTGCAGCGGAGCCAAGGCGAAATGGGGGCGGCGGAAGGTGGAATTCGGTAGGCGCTAGGGTGAGGGGTTCTGAAAGCGAAACTTTTGGATTATACCCCGCGCCACCCATTTTCTCAAGTTATCAAGGACTTGCGGACGCGGCAGGGCCGCTGCGCGCGCCCGCCGGCAGGCCGGAACGCCCGGCCGGCACCGCTCATTCGCTGGCAGGCACCACCGCCGTCACCTCGATCTCCACCTTGGCGCGGGCCTCCACCAGATCGGCGACCTCGACCGCCGTCATGGCCGGGAAGTGACGCCCGATGGTGGCCCGGTAGTGCTCGCCGATGGCGCGGTAGGCGGCGACATATTCCACCTTGTCCTTCACGTACCAGGTCATGCGCACGATGTGATCGGGACGCGCCCCACCCGCGGCCAGCACCGCCACGATGTTGCGCAGCGCCTGGCCGACCTGCTCGGCGAAGTCATCGGTTTCGAACTCGCACTGGCCGTTCCAGCCGATCTGGCCGCCGACGAAGAGCAGGCGGCTGCCCACCTGCATCTCGGTCATGATGCCGTTCGAGTAGCCGCGCGGCGCGGCCCAGTCTGGTGGCTGGAGAATCTTCATGGTCGGTCTTCCGTAATCAGTGATTGGGATCTGGTTGGTTCGCACCACGCCCCGGACGGGCGCATGGGTGCGGGATGTCAGGTGGCGCGCTTACCGCGCCGCGGCTTCTTGCCCTGGCGCCAGGAAGCGCTCCATGCCCGCGCGGACCTCCGGCGGCAGCGCGCGCGGCATCATTTCGCCGGTATCGACGCACACCAGGCGCTGGGCGATCTCCACGCGGAGGTCCGCGGCAGGCCCGACGAAGCGCACCTGCAAGGAGAAACTGGTGCGCCCCAGCCGCGTCACACGCAGCTCCCGCGTCAGCAACTCGCCCAGCCGGCTGGGCGCCACGAAGCGGCAGGACACTTCCGCCGTCGGCACGCCGGCCTGTGCCGCGCCATGCATGGCGTCGAAGGACCAGCCCAGTGCCTCCCGAAACCAGTCCTCGACCAGGTCGTTAAGCATCTCGAAGTAGCGCGGGAAGAACACGATGCCGGCGGCGTCGCAGTCCTTGAAGCGCACCCGCACGGTGTTGGTGAACACTTCGCTCACGGCTGGCGCCCTCCTCCGGCCGCGCCGGCCTGCTCCGCCATCTGCCGCAACCGGAAGCGCTGCAGCTTGCCGGTCTCGGTGCGCGGCAGCGCATCGACGAAGATCACCCGGCGCGGATACTTGTACGGCGCGATCTCGGCCTTGACGTAGGCCTGCAGCACGGCGCACATCTCCTCGCCGGCCACCACGCCGGGGCGCAGCACCACGTAGGCGGCGACGACCTGCCCGCGCTCGGGATCGGCCATGCCGACGACGCCGCATTCGGCCACCGCTTCGTGCCGCATCAGCGCGCTTTCCACTTCCGGCCCGGMAATGTTGTAGCCGGCCGAGACGATCATGTCGTCGGAACGCGCCTGGTAGTAGTAGTAGCCGTCGGCATCGGCCATGAAGGTGTCGCCCGGCAGGTTCCAGCCGTCCCTCACATAGCTGGCCTGGCGCGGGTCGTCCAAATAGCGGCAGCCGGTGGGACCGCGCACCGCCAGCTTGCCGACCGTGCCGGGCGGCACCGGTTGCATCGACTCGTCGACAATCTGCGCGACATAGCCCGGCACCACCTTGCCGATGGCGCCCGGCCGGACTTGCGCGCCGGCGCTGGAAATGAAGATATGCATCATCTCGGTGCCGCCGATCCCGTCTGTCATCTCGATGCCCGTGGCCGCCTTCCAGCTCTGGCGCGTCGCATCGGGCAGCGCCTCGCCGGCCGAGACGCTCTTCTTCAGGCTGGAGATGTCATACCCCGGCGCCAGCGCCGCCATCTGCCGGTAGAAGGTCGGCGCGGTGAACACGATCGTCGCGCGCCAGGACTGGATCAACGYAAGCAGGCTCTCGGGCGTGAGCCGCTCGGCCAGCACGGTGGACGCCCCGACCCGCAGCGGAAAGCACAGGATGCCGCCCAGGCCGAAGGTAAAGGCCAGCGGCGGGGTGCCGCAGAAGATGTCGTCCGGCCCCGGCTTGAGCACATGACGCGGGAACAGGTCGCACATGGCAATCACATCGCGGTGGAAATGCACCGTGCCCTTGGGCTGGCCGGTAGTCCCGCTGGTGAWGGCGATCAGGCAGATGTCGTCGCTAGCGGTATCGCACGCGTCGAACGACTCGGGCTTGCCGGCCATGGCGGCTTCCACCGAGTCTGCGCCGCTGCCGTTGAAGTAGCGCACCTGCGCCAGGCTCGGGCAATAGTGCTCGTTGCCGGGATCCAGATTGGCTTCGAGTTCTTCGCGCAGGCGCTCGTCGCACAACGCCGCGCTGACCGCGGCACGGTCGATCACCTGCTTGAGTTCCTTGGCGCGCAGCAACGGCATGGTCGGCACCGCGATCAGCCCCGCCTTGACCACCGCCAGCCAGCACGCTGCCATCATCAGGTTGTTGGGGCCGCGCAGCAGCACGCGATTGCCCGGCACCAGCTCCATATCGCCGGTCAGCACGTGGGCGATGCGGTTGGAGAGCGCTGCCAGTTCGGCATAGCTGACGGTGCGATGGGCGCCGTCCTGCTCGTAGCGGATCGCGATGCGCTCGCCCCGCCCTTCGCGCACATGGCGCTCGACCAGTTCCAGCGCGCAGTTCATGCGCTCCGGATATTGCGTGTCCGCGTTGAACAGCAGTTCCGGCCACTGCTGCGGGAGCGGCAGGCGGTCGCGTGCAAAGGTATCTAGGTGGGCTGTGCTCGCCATGGTTGTCTCCGCTTCCTTCATTCTGGTGATGCTGGTAAGGGCTGTCCGGCCGCGTCGATCACGCTATGCGCGATGCTGTGCCAGCGTTTCGCGCGCGATGATCAGCTTCTGCACTTCGGTGGCGCCTTCGTAGATCCGCAGCGAGCGGATCTCCCGGTACAGGCTCTCCACGCGCGTGCCCACCTTGACGCCGAGCCCGCCGAACATCTGCACGGCGCGGTCGATGACCTGCTGCGCGTTCTCGGTGGCCACCATCTTGGCCATCGCCGCTTCGCGCGTGGTGCGCACACCCGCCACATCGCGCAGCCACGCGGCGCGGTAGGTCAGCAGCGCGGCCGAGTCGATGGCGGTGGCCATGTCGCCGATTGCCGCCTGGGTCAGTTGCAGGTCGGCCAGCACGCCGCCGAACATGGGCCGCGCGGTGGCGCGCGCGAGTGCTTCGTCAAGCGCGGCGCGGCCGAAGCCCAGCGAGGCGGCCGCCACCGAGGCGCGGAAGATATCCAGCGTCATCATGGCCACTTTGAAGCCCTGCCCTGCTTCGCCCAGCCGCGCGCCAACCGGCACCCGGCAGTTCTCGAAACGCAGCGTGGCAAGCGGGTGCGGCGCCATGACATCGATCCGCTCGGCGATGGTCAGGCCCGGCGTGTCCGCGTCCACCACGAAGGCGGAGATGCCGCGCGCGCCCGGCGCTTCACCGGTGCGGGCGAACACGCAGTAGAAGTCGGCGATGCCGCCGTTGGAGATCCAGGTCTTCTCGCCATCGATCACGTAATGATCGCCGTCCAGTACCGCGCGGCATTGCATTGCCGCCACGTCGGACCCGGCGTCGGGCTCGGACAGGGCGAACGCAGCGATCGCCTCGCCGCGCGCCACGCGCGGCAGGTAGCGCTCGCGCATGGCGTCGCTGCCGGCCAGCGTGATGGCGCCGCTGCCCAGGCCCTGCATGGCGAAGGCGAAATCGGCCAGGCCATCGTGACGGGCAAGCGTCTCGCGCAGCAGGCACAGCGAGCGCGAGTCGAGCGTTTCGAGCGCGCCGCCATAAGCAGCGGGCACGCAGTAGCGCAGCCAGCCGGCCTCGCCAAGCTGGCGCACCAGCGCGCGGCAGGCGGCGTCGGTGTCGCTGTGATCGACCGCGAGCGAGGCCGTGGCCCACGCGTCGAGCCGTTGTTCCAGTTCGCGGTGCGCGTCGCCGAAGAACGGCAGGGCGAGATAGCTTTTGTCGGACATGAAGTTTGTACCCTTTCAGTCGCCTTCGAACACGGGCCGCGTCTTGGCCACGAACGCGTCGTAGGCCCGGCGGAAGTCCTTGGTCTGCATGCAGATGGCCTGCGCCTCGGCCTCGGCCTCGATGGCTTCGTCCAGGCCCATGTTCCATTCCTGGTGCAGCAGCTTCTTGGTCACGCCGTGGGCGAAGGTGGGCCCGGCGGCGATTTGCGCGGCCAGCGACTGGGCTTCGGCGAGTACCGCGTCCGGTGCGTGCAACGCGTTGAAGAAGCCCCATTGCAGCCCTTCCTGCGCAGTCATCGCCCGGCCGGTGTACAGCAACTCGCTGGCACGGCCTTGTCCGATCACGCGCGGCAGCAGCGAGCAGGCGCCCATGTCCGCGCCCGCCAGGCCTACCCGCACGAACAGGAAGGCGGTCTTCGCCTGCTCGGTGCCCAGCCGCATATCCGAGGCCAGCGCCATCATCGCGCCGGCGCCCGCGCAGATGCCGTCGACGGCGCTGATGACCGGTTGCGGGCAGGCCCGCATGGCCTTGATCAGGTCGCCGGTCATGCGCGTGAACTCGAGCAGCTCGGGCATGGTCATGCGGGTGAGCGGGCCGATGATTTCGTGGACGTCGCCGCCCGAGCAGAAGTTGCCGCCGGCGCCGGTGATCACCACGGTCTTGATGTCCGTGGCGTAGCACAGCGCGCGGAACAGATCGCGCAGTTCGGCGTAGGAATCGAAGGTGAGCGGGTTCTTGCGCTCGGGGCGGTTCAGCGTCACGGTGCCAACCTTGCCGTCGGCCGAGACCGACCACAGGAAGTGCTGCGGCTGGTAGCCGGCAAAGCTGCGCTTGTGGTGGCGCATGTCCAGTGCTATTTCACTCATCTCGTTTCTCGCTTGCCTGTTCTGGTTTTCTCGAATTCGTTCGGGATCAACCCGCCATGACCTCGCCACCGGCCACTGCGATGGCTTGGCCGGTGACCGCGCTGGCGGTGGGCTGGCACAGCCATGCGACCGCGTCAGCCACCTCGCCCGGCTGCACCAGCCTGCCCTGCGGATTGCCCTTGGACAACTCGGCCCGGGCCTGCGCCTCGGTGCGGCCGGTCTTGCCCATGATGTTGGCGACCGCGTCGCGCACGATGTCGGTCTCGGTATAGCCAGGGCAGACCGCATTGACGGTCACGCCGCTGCTCGCGACTTCCAGCGCCAGCGAGCGGGTCAGTCCGATCACGCCATGCTTGGCCGCGCAGTAGGCGCTGACATAGCCGTAGCCAACCAGCCCGGCCGTGCTGGCCACATTGACGATGCGGCCCCAGCCGCGTTCCAGCATGCCCGGCAGCGCTGCCTGCGTGCAGAGGAAAGTGCCGGTCAGGTTGACCTCGAGCATGGATTGCCACAGGGCGAGATCCGTCCTGGCGAAGCTCGCGCTGCGCGCCTGCCCGGCATTGTTGATCAGCAGGTCGATCGGGCCCGCGCGGCCGGACGCTTCCGCGAACGCCGCCGCCACGCTGTCGGCCTGCGAAATATCCGCCGTCACCGTGCCGAGCATGGCGGGCGCGACGACCGCCTCGGCGAGCGCATCGGCTGTCGCTGCCAGCGTGGCCGCGTCGCGCCCCAGCAAGGTGACGCTGGCGCCTTGCGCGAGCAGGCGGCGCGCAATGGCCGCGCCGATGCCGCGTCCGCCACCGGTGACCAGCGCGTGCCGACCCTGCAGGGAAAGATTGGCGCTCATGCTCAGTGATCCTCGGGCTGACGGGCTTGCCGTGCCTGTTGCGCGGCCCGCTCCAGGTTGGTTTCCAGCTGGCGCTTGCCGGCCTGGTATTGCTTGGGCCATGCCAGGTCGCGATGGCCCAGCCGCGCTGCCTCGTGGATGGTCCAGGCGGGGTCCGCCAGGTGCGGGCGGGCAATCGCGCACAGGTCGGCACGGCCGGCGGCGATGATGCTGTCGACGTGGTCGGCTTCGAAGATCGCGCCGACAGCGATGGTGGCAATGCCGGCCTCGTTGCGGATGCGGTCGGCAAACGGCGTCTGGTACATGCGCCCGTACACCGGCGCCTGGTCAGGACTCACCTGCCCCGAAGAACAGTCGATCATATCGGCGCCCGCAGTCTTGAAGGCACGTGCGATCTCGATCGCATCGTCCGGCGTGATGCCGCCTTCGACCCAGTCGTGCGCCGAAATCCGCACCGACATCGGGCGCTCGTGGGGCCACACAGCCCGTACCGCCGCAAAGACTTCGAGCGGGTAGCGCAGCCGCGCGGCCAGCGAGCCGCCGTATTCGTCGCTGCGCTGGTTGGTCAGCGGCGAAATAAAGCTGGAGAGCAGGTAGCCGTGGGCGCAGTGCAGCTCGAGCCAGTCGAAACCCGCCTGCGCGGCACGCCGCGCGGCGGCCACGAAATCGTCCCGCACCTGATCCATGTCCGCGCGGCTCATCTCGCGCGGCACTTGCGACACGCCCGGCATATAGGGCAGCGGCGAGGCCGACATCACCGGCCAGTTGCCGCTGGCAAGCGGGTAGTCCATCGCTTCCCAGCCGAGCTGGGTCGAACCCTTGCGCCCGGCGTGGCCAATCTGCATGGCGATGCGCGCATCGCTGTTGGCGTGCACGAAATCGACGATGCGGCGCCAGGCGTCGCGCTGCGCGTCGTTCCACAAACCCGGGCATCCCGGGGTGATGCGCGCATCCGGAGAAGTACAGGTCATCTCCGCCACCACCATGCCGGCRCCACCGAGCGCGCGCGCGCCCAGGTGGGTCAGGTGGAAGTCGCCGGGCACGCCGTCCTCGCAGGAATACATGGCCATGGGCGACACCACCACGCGGTTCTTCAGCGTGACGCCGCGTACACGGAACGGCGTGAACATCGGCGGCACCGCGCGCGCATCGGCGGGTTGGCCGGCATTGGCAACGTTGGCCGCCGCCTGTGCCGCGAGCCAGCGCTCGAAGCCCTCGACGTAGCCGGAATCCCGCACGCGCAGGTTCTCGTGCGAGATGCGCTGCGAGCGCGTCAGCAGGGAATAGGCGAACTGCTCCGGCGCCATGCCCGCATAGCGCTCGACGTTCTCGAACCATTCGGTGGAGTTGCGCGCGGCATTCTGGATCTTGAGGACCTCGACGCTGCGGGTGGCCTGGTAACGCTCCAGCGCCTGCGGCAGCACGTCGGCGCCGCCCGGCCCGGCATCGCGGATATTGTTGGCGAGGTCGATCGCATCTTCCAGCGCCAGCTTGGTGCCGGAGCCGATCGAGAAATGCGCGGTATGCGCGGCGTCGCCCATCAGCACCACCGGCACGCGGCGGCCGTCGGCCAGTGTGTTCCAGTGCACCCAGGTGCCGCAGATCACACGCGGAAAGCGGATCCAGTTGGCCGAGCCGCGCAGGTGAGTGGCGTTGCTGATCAGGGCGTTACCGTCCAGGTAGCGGGCAAACAGGCGCTCGCAGAAGGCCACGCCCTCCTCCTGGCTCATCTGCTCGATGCCGGCGGCGCGCCAGACCGGCTCGGGCGCCTCGACGATAAAGGTGGAGGTGTTGTCGTCGAAACGGTAGGCATGGGCCTGGAACCAGCCATGCTCGGTTTTTTCGAAGGCGAAGGTAAAGGCGTCGAACAGCTTGCGCGTGCCAAGCCAGACAAAGCGGCACAGACGGGTATCGATATCGGGCTGGAAGGTCTCGGCGTAGCGGCCGCGCACGCGGCTGTTGATACCGTCGGCGGCGATCACGATGTCGGCCTGGTATTGCTGCGCCAGCGCCTGGTCATCCGTGACGTCGGTCTCGAAGACCAGATGCACGCCCAACTCCTCGCAACGTGCCTGCAGGATATTGAGCAGACGCTTGCGGCCGATGCCGATAAAGCCATGCCCGCCGGAACGCATGGTGCGCCCGCCGATATGGATGTCGATATCGTCCCAGTGGTTGAATGCCTCGTTGATCTGCTGCGCGCTGACCGGATCGGCCTGCTTGAGGTTGTCCATGGTGGCGTCGGAGAACACCACGCCCCAGCCGAACGTGTCGTAGGGCCGGTTGCGCTCCACTACGTAGACCTCGTTGGAGGGATCCCGCAGCTTCATCAGCAAACCGAAGTACAGGCCCGAGGGGCCTCCGCCGATACACAGCACTCGCATCTTGTCGTCTCCTGCGCGCCGGCCCGGATCCGGCTGGCCCGGCCCCTCGCGGCACATGCGATGCGCGGGAGCGCATCTAGATCATACTTAAATATTTGATGCTTAAAATATTAGTCCGCATCGGACCGTCGTGCAAGCACAATCTCTGACGCGGTGCAGCGCGTGCCCCGGGAGGCCAGCTCAGCCAACCCGGCAGCGGCGGATACGCCGCGTTTCAAGCCCTAAACATGCCTCTGCCGCCGCTCGCCCTCCGGCGCGCGGCGGCCTGGACAGCCGTCAGCCTTGCATCGCCGCCTGGAGTTGCGCCAGCGCGGTGGGATCTTCGATCGTGGTGAGATCGCCGGGGTTGCGGCCTTCCGCCACCGCCTGCATGGCGCGGCGCAGCAGCTTGCCGGAGCGGGTCTTGGGCAGCGCATTGACGAAGAACACGCGCGCCGGGCGCGCCACCGCGCCCAGTTGCCGGTCCACGGTCTTCATCACRTCGCCTTCCAGCGCCAGCCGGTCGGCCTGGGTTTCGATGCGGCCCGCGTCGCGCGCGATCACGAACGCCATCGCCACCTGCCCCTTCAGCGCATCGTGCACGCCCACCACCGCCACCTCAGCCACCGCCGGATGCGACGAGATGCTCTCCTCGATCTCGCGCGTGCCCAGCCTGTGGCCCGCCACATTGATCACGTCGTCGGTGCGGCCCAGGATAAAGATATAGCCGTCCTCGTCCTGCACACCCCAGTCGAACGTCGAATAGCAGCGGCGGCCCGGCACGCCGGACCAATAGGTCTTGACGAAGCGTTCATCGTCGCCCCACACCGTGGTCATGCACCCCGGCGGCAACGGCCCGTCGATGGCGACCACGCCTTTCTGCCCCGGCGCGCATTCGGCGCCGGTGGCTTCATCGACGATCTTCAGGTCGTAGCCATAGRCCGGYACGCCGGGCGACCCCAGCTTGGSCGGCARCGGATCGATACCGCGCTGGATGGCGATGATCGGCCAGCCCGTCTCGGTCTGCCAGTAGTTGTCCACCACCGGCTTGCCAATGCCCTGCTGGATCCAGCTGGCGGTGGGTTCGTCGAGCGGCTCGCCGGCCAGGAACARCAGGCGCAGGCTGGAGAGGTCGTAGCGCGTGAGCCAGGCCGGGTCCTGCTTCTTCAGCACGCGAATGGCGGTGGGCGCGCTGAACATGATGTTCACGCGGTACTGCTCGACCAGTTGCCACAGGATGCCGCCGTCCGGGCGCACCGGCGTACCTTCGTACATCAGCGTGGCCATGCCGGCCAGCAGCGGCCCGTACACAATGTAGCTGTGCCCCACCACCCAGCCGATATCGGAGCTGGAGAACATGGTGTCGCCAGCCTTGCCGCAGAAGATGTAATCCATCGAGGTGGCCAGCGCGACCGCGTAGCCGCCGGTGTCGCGCTGTACGCCTTTTGGTTTTCCGGTGGTGCCCGAGGTGTAGAGCACGTAGGATGGCTCGCTCGATTCGAGCCAGACGCACGGCACGCGCGCCGCGCCCACGCGCTCGCGCCAGGCTGCGTAGTCTTCGTCGCGGCCGGGCGTGAGCGCCATCGGCGCGAGCTGGCGATCCACCAGCAGCACGCGTTCGGGCTTGTGCGCGGCCAGCGTCACCGCCTCGTCGAGCAGCGGCTTGTAGGGCACCACCTTGCCCGCGCGCGAGCCGGAGTCCGCGCTGACGATCACACGCGGCTGCGCGTCGTCGATGCGCGCGGCCAGACTGACCGAGGCGAAGCCGCCAAACACCACCGAGTGAATGGCGCCGATCCGCGTGCACGCCAGCATGGCAAAGGCGGCCTCGGGAATCATCGGCATATAGATCAGCACGCGGTCGCCCTTGGCCACGCCCATCTGCTGCAGGATCGCGGCCATGCGGTTGACCTCGTCATGCAGTTCGGCGTAGCTGTAAGTGCGATGCTGGCCGGTTTCGGTCGACACGTAGATCAGCGCGGGCTGGTCCGCGCGCGCCGCCAGGTGACGGTCGACGGCGTTGTGGCAGAGATTGGTGCGCCCGCCAACGAACCACCGGGTAAATGGTGGACGGCTATCGTCCAGCACGGTCTCGAACGGGGTTTCCCAGTCGATGCGGCGAGCCTGTTCGGCCCAGAAACCTTCGGGATCGCTCACTGAGCGTGCGTGCAGGGCACGGGTAGCCGTCATGGCTTGTCTCCTCCGCTTGAATGCGGGTTGTCCATATGCAGTTTGTCTTGGCCGGGCGAACCGCCTGATGCTGTCTGCTGTCGCCCGTTAGTTTGCCACCATTCCAGGCGCATGGCGGCTGGCTTGCCGCAGCCAAGCCAGCCCACCGGTACCTGCAGTCTGGGTACGCCGGCTTACGCAACGCTTACCGCTGACGCACCGCACCAAGCAAAAGGGCGTGCCATTGGCACGCCCTTGATCTGGCTCAAACTTGCTGGCTCGAACCCGTTGGCCCGAGCCCGGTCAGCGCGCGTGCGCCTTGGTCTTGGCAGGCGCCGCGGCAGCCTTGCCGGCTGGCTTCGCGGACGGTTTGGCGCCGGCCTTGGCTGCCGGGACCGCCGGAGCGGCTTTGGCCGTCCTGCCGGCGCCGGCAGCAGCCTTGCGCGGGGCCGCCTCCACCGTCACACGCTGACGGCCCGCCGCGCGGCCCTTGGCGGTTGCCTGCACCGGCTCGCCGCGAACCGGCGCCAGGGCGGACGCAGTGGGCGGCGTGTCGGTGGCACTGGCGAAACGGGCCGCCGAACGCGCGGGCACCATCAACACCAGGCTCTGCCCCGCCACCAGCTTGGTGCCGGAAAGCTTGTTCCAGGATTGCACCTGCCCGGCCGACACGCCGTAGCGATGCGCCAGCGAAACCACCGTGTCGCGCCGCCCCGCGCGCACCACCACGCGGCGCGCGTCCGGCACATCCGGCTCGACAGCCATCATGGCGCTTTCCGCCAGCGTGGCGCTGATATCCTGGCCGTGGCTCTCCGAGCGCGGCACCACCACGGTGGAGCCGGCCTTCAGCCGCATGCCCTTGGGAATGCGGTTGATCTCGCGAATGGTGTCCGCGTCGATATTCAGCCGCGCCGCGAGCGCCTCGATGCGCTCGCGGTTGTCCACCGTCACCGCCGTCCAGCTCGACAGGCCGCCCCGGTAGGTATTGAGGTTGTACTGGAAGCGCTCGGCGTTATCGAACGGCAGCAGGATCTGCGGATTCGCCGCGCCGAGGATCACCGGCCGGTTGAAGGACGGGTTCAGCGCCTTGAACTCGTCGAGCGGCATATTGGCGAGCTTGGCCGCCAGCGAGACGTCGATATCGCGCGAKGTGGTCACCGTGACGAARTACGGGTGRTCGGGRATMTCGGGCAGCTTCACSCCGTACATCTGGGGGTTGGCRATGATGTTCTTSACCGCCTGCAGCTTGGGCACGTAGTAGCGCGTYTCGTTSGGCATGSTCAGGCTGGCGTAGTCCGTCGGCAGCCCGCGCGCCTGATTGCGCGCGATGGCCCTGGAAACCGCGCCCTCGCCCCAGTTATACGCCGCCAGCGCCAGTTGCCAGTCGCCGAACATGTCGTACAGCCGCTGCAGGTAATCCAGCGCCGCGTCGGTCGACGCCAGCACATCGCGCCGCTCGTCGCGGAACATGTTCTGCTTCAGGTTGTAGCTCTTGCCGGTGCTCGGAATGAACTGCCACATGCCGGCCGCCTTGGCGGTGGACTCGGCCTGCGGGTTGAAGGCGCTTTCCACGAAGGGCAACAACGCCAGCTCCGTGGGCATCTTGCGGCGTTCCAGTTCCTCGACGATGTGATAGAGGTAGCGGCTCGAGCGCGCGACCATCCGTTCCATGTATTCCGGCCGCTGCGCGTACCACTGCGTGCGATCGTCAACCAGCGTGCCTTCCAGGTCCGGCATGCCGAATCCGCGGCGGATACGGTCCCAGATGTCGCTTGACGGGCCGCGCAGCCAGTCGAGGCTGTCGCGGTCCAGGTTGATCACGGCCGCGCTGTTGATCGAATTGAGCGGATCGGGCTTCGAATACGCAGGTTTGGAAGCGGAGGCGGTCGTGCTGACGCCATCGGCGGCGCCGGGCGGAGTTGGCGTGCCGGCACACGCTGCGAGCAGCGCGGCACACGCAACCACCGCCAGTAATCGACCAATTTTCATTAAGTTCTCAAATCGTGACGCTAAAAATTTGCCTGATGCTAAGAAAAAGCGGCTTTCGCGTCAATGAAATTTTCCCTGCGGCGGCGCCAGGGCAGCGCCGCCAGGAACATAACGGGTACACGGAAATCGCCCTCCCGGCTTGCGGGGTCAACGGCTGGCGGGTCCGCCACGCCGGCATATGGCAATAAGGAATCAGCGGAAATTGTCTTTCCAGCCACGCAGCGCGCCGAAGGCCGCCGCGTCGTTGGCTGCCGGGCCACCCGCATGGGCGGCCACCGCCAGGCGTACCGAAGGTTCGCGCGAACGCAGGAAGGGATTGACCTCCCGCTCCTGCGCAACCGTGGTCGGTACGGTCGGCGTGCCCGCGGCACGCAATGCATCCACACGCGCCTCCCAGGCTGCCAGCGCGGCATTGTCCGGCTCCACCGCCCGCGCAAAGCGCACATTGCTACGCGTGTACTCGTGGGCGCAAAACACGCGGGTGGCGCCGGGCAGCGCCGCCAGCTTGTCCAGCGAGGCCAGCATCTGCGCCGGCGAACCCTCGAACAGCCGCCCGCATCCGCTGGCGAACAGCGTATCGCCGCAGAACACGGCCGGACCGGCGCCGGGCAGATCCGCCACGTAGGCAACGTGACCGGCGGTGTGACCCGGTACGTCGAGCACCTTGAGTTGCAGCGCGGGATGGGCCACCTCCACGGTGTCGCCTTCGCGCACGGCCACGGTACGCCCGCCGATGCGTTCGCCGGCCGGCCCGATCACGGGCAATGGCGTGCCATCCGGCGCCACCGGATGCGCCGCCAGCAGCTCGGCCACCCCGCCCTGGTGATCGCCATGGTGATGGGTGATTACAATAGCGCCCAGCACCAGCCCCGCGCGTGCCAGGAAAGCCTCGACCGGCGCGGCTTCGCCCGGGTCCACCACGGCGGCGCAGTGACCGTCGTGGATAGCCCAGATATAGTTATCCTGGAATGCGGGAATCGGCTCCACCTTCAACATGCGTGCTCCTATGTCCAAGCGTCCGATTATAAATTGGGAAGACTGGCTTGCCTCGCCTCCCGGGCAATACATGCTCCAGTGGGAGCAGGGTCAGTACGACCGGACCGTCGTGGATATCTTCGGCTACCACGCGGTGCAGCTTGGCCTGCCGCACATTGACACGCTGCGCGAAAACCGCATGCCGTTCTCCGCACTGGCGCTGGCTCCCGGCAGCGGCCCCCATGGCCCACGCGCCCAGGCCGACGCCCGCCAGCTGCTGTGCCGCTTCGACGAATTGCCGTTCGAAACGCAAAGTATCGATCTGATCACCCTGCCCCATATCCTGGAATTTTCGGAAGATCCCCACGAGGTGTTGCGCGAAGTATCGCGCGTGCTGATGCCCGAAGGCCGCGTCGTGGTGACCTGCTTCAACCCCATGAGCCTGTGGGGCGCGCGCCAGGGCCTCAAGCGGCTGGGCGCCGATCCTTTCCTGCCCAACGACAGCCAGTCGATCGGTTTCGTGCGGATCAAGGACTGGCTCAAACTGCTGGGTTTCGATATCATCCGCGGCCGGTTTGGCTGCTATTGCCCGCCCTACCACACAGAGCGCTGGCTGCAGCGCACCGCCTTCATGGAAAAGGCCGGCGACCGCTGGTGGCCGATCTTCGGCTCAGTCTATATGATTTCGGCGGTCAAGCGCGTGCGCAATATCCGCCTGGTCGGCCCCGCCTGGAAGAGTCCCAAGACGGCACTGTCACCCGTCGCCGCGCCGGTGGCCTCGCCCACGGGCACCCACGGCAAGGCGCCCGGCGACGAGCATTGAGCGCCACCGGCGCACACCCAATCACCCCGGTCGGCACCGCGCGCCATTGCCGTGCCAACCTTAGCGACAACGCAATGCAACCCAACGAAATCGAAGACGTCATCATCTACTCTGACGGCGCCTGCAAAGGCAACCCTGGCCGCGGCGGCTGGGGCGCTGTGCTGGTCTCCGGCAGCAACGAAAAAGAACTGTTCGGCGGCGAGCCCCTGACCACCAACAACCGCATGGAAATGACCGCCGTGATCGAAGCCCTGCGCGCGCTCAAGCGGCCGTGCCGGATCAAGGTCTACACCGACTCCCAGTACGTGCAGAAAGGCATCGGCGAATGGTTGCCGGGCTGGAAGGCACGCGGCTGGAAGACCGCCGACAAGAAACCGGTGAAAAACGCCGACCTCTGGCAGGAAATGGACAAGCTCGCGCAGCAGCACGATATCTCCTGGCACTGGGTGCGCGGCCACAACGGCCATCCGGGCAACGAACGCGCCGACGCCCTCGCCAACCGCGGCGTGGAGTCGCTCAAGGGTTAAGGACAGGCCCCGACGGCCGCCTGCCCCGCCCCTCCGGTTAGAATGCCCGCCATGCGACAGATCGTTCTCGACACCGAAACCACCGGCCTTAGCGCCGCCACCGGCGACCGCCTGATTGAAATCGGCTGCGTGGAGCTGCTCAACCGCCGCCTCACGGGCAGGCACCTGCACTTCTACGTCAACCCGGAACGCGATATCGACGAAGGCGCGATCGCGGTGCACGGCATCACCGTCGAATTCCTGGCCGACAAGCCCAAGTTCGCGGAAGTGGTACACGAGATCCGGGATTTCATCCAGGACGCCGAACTGATCATTCACAACGCGCCCTTCGACCTTGGCTTCCTCGACATGGAATTCAAGCTGGTCGGGCTGCCCCCGTTCCGCGAGCACGCGGGCAATGTGATCGACACCCTGCGCGAAGCGCGCCAGATGTTCCCCGGCAAGCGCAATTCGCTCGATGCGCTGTGCGACCGCCTCGGCATCAGCAATTCGCACCGCACCCTGCACGGCGCACTGCTCGATGCGGAACTGCTGGCCGAGGTCTACCTCGCGATGACGCGCGGCCAGAACTCGCTGGTCATCGATATGCTTGACGGCGGCGGCTCGCAGAGCGACGCCGTGGCATCCACTGACCTCTCGCGCCTGGACCTGCCGGTGCTGATGGCCAGCGAGGAAGAGACCACCGCGCACCTGGCCGTGCTCAAGCAACTGGACAAGGCGAGCGGCGGCAAGGTGGTGTGGCAGGAAGATGCGCCCGCGGCTGAAGCCGCGTGAGCCTGCCAGGAAAGCCAGAAGCGATTTTTTGCAGAAATCTCCAGAAAGGGCTTTACAAGATACAAGCGTGCTGACATAATCTTGTTTCTCTGCAGCACAGCAGCAACAACGCAGCAGCAGGGGTGGTTAGCTCAGCGGTAGAGCACTGCCTTCACACGGCAGGGGTCACAGGTTCAATCCCTGTACCACCCACCAAAATTCGGTGAGGAATGAAGGACTTGCGGCGACAGCCCAAGTCCTTTTTTCTTTGGGTGAAAAAATTTCCGCCGAAGCCATCGCGACACCTTGCATTGAAGATGCCGTCGAACCCAGGTGGGCGCCCGATTCTGCGACTCCCCCGATTCCGTCCATTGCCCAAGCGGCGGCGGCCACTGCGGGAAGGCGCCGGGACCATGGCCATCCGGATTCCTCCACCGTCATTCCTTGGTACCATCCAGCCCCAGACTCGTACACAAGCCAAGATGCGCCGCGCTTCCTGCAATGAAATCCTTGGAGATCATGCCGTGCAATACAAGAAGGTGCTGGCAGCGGTAGCCTGCCTGATATCGGCGGCATGCACTACGACCACGCCCGCGCCATCTGCTGGCCGACAGATGTCGACGTATGACATGGACACCGAATACACGGTTGAATACGTTCCAGACGGCTTCACCCTGATAGTCAACTATCGCTATTCGCAGTTCATCGTGCGATCCAGCTCGGCCGATGCGGCGTGCAAGGCAGCGCTTGCCAGCGTAGCCAACAGCCTGGCCGAGCGCCGGCAACGGCCGATCGAGCCGGTCAACGAACAGCTAGTCAAGGTCACTACCACCAGGAGCTGGTCCGGCAAGGTGGCCGCCTGCTCCGCCTCCGCGCCGATAGCCTGGAAACGCTGACGCAGGGCTAATGGCTCACTAGAGAGGCCCTCGGTCCAGAGGGATGGCGACGGGAGGGCCTCCTGTGGAAGATATCCAGCACGGCAACAACGCGCGCCGCCGCCTCAGCCACCGCCCTTCGCGGTATCGGACGTGGCCGGAAAGACGGTCAATCCTTGCGAGGCATCCAGTTTCCGGTGGAACTCCGCGCAGGCCTGATCTTCCTGGATTGGCAGTTGCTCAAACAAGCCCTTCCACAGGAATATGGAGAAGTAAATCTTCAGGTGCTCAGGATAGTCGGGCGCCTCTGGGGCCATTGCAACGCTGAGCGTAAACAAGCCTTCCAATCTGATGCTCCCCCAAGTGCCGGGAGCGCTCGCGGTGCAAGGACCTATCCCAAAGAGGAACTGCGTCGGGACGGACTGCTCAGGACAAGCCAGCACCAGGTCCGAGGGGCCCAAGGCCTCATCATGCTCATCAAGCCGCCCTGCCGACGGGACACGATAGACCGCGAAGAGATTCAGGCCGGTGATACGGCTCAAGGGCTCCATGAAGACGCTTTCGCCGGGCCGGTGGTCCAGGTGGACTTGCCCGGTGGCGTGATACGACAACTTCCTGGTTTTCGGCTGCCCGATCCGGTCAGAATCGGCGCCCGCGCCTTCCTGAACGGTGCCGGCACGGACGAAGCGGATATTCAGCGAGCCCTCATCTTCGATTGCGTATCGCGCAAGCCGGCGGTAACCGCCTTCGCTCCCCACTAGAATCCAACCGCCAACCTTCTCAGCCATTTCGCTTCCCGGGGTTCCCTGATCGTCCTGCCTGGCCGCGCCCGTCCACCAGCGGGACAGGATGGGCCTGCAGGAATTCGCGCCGCTCGCCCGGCACCTTAGAAATTCGCCACCACGCCACCCATCGGCGGCCGATAGTCCAGCAACCGCGACAACTCCGCCGCGGCCCCCCTCACCTGCTCCACCATCGTATCCAGCCGCTCCGGATCGATCCGCGAAGCCGGGATGGTAGCCCCAAGCGCCGCCACCACCTTGCCGCTGCGGTCGCGCACCGGTGCGGCAATGGTCGAGATGCTGGTTTCGAAAAAACCCTCCTGCAGCACATAGCCGCGCTGGCGGTCRCGCTGMACCATGTCGAACAGGGCCTCCACGGTCTTGGGTGTGCTGTCCGAGAAGACTTCCAGTTGCGGCTCGGGATAGAGTTCGCGCAACGCCTCCAATGTCAGGTCTTCAAGCAGCACGCGGCCGAGCACGGTCGCGTGCGCCGGCAGGCGGGTGCCGACATTGACCGAACTGGCGAACGGCGTGGGCGCCACGGACTTGGCCACATAGACAATGGAGCGGCCGTCGCGCACCACGAGGTTGCAGGGGTAATTGATTTCGTCGCGCAGCCGGTCCAGCAGCGGGCGGCCCAGCTCGGTCAGCTCCAGCGAAGCGAGATAATCGAAGCCGAGGCGCAGCACCGCCATGCCGAGCCGGAACTCGCGGCCGCCGTCGGTGCGCTCGACAAAGCCCATCATCTCCAGCGTGGTCAGCAGGCGGAACACCGTGGAGCGCGGGACCTGGAGCCTGCGAGCCAGTTCGGCCGCGGACAAGGTCTTCTCGTTGCGGCTGAACTCGCCCAGCAAGCGCAGGCCGCGTTCAAGTCCCGGCACGATGTACTTGTCCTGGAGATCGGTTGGCTCGACAGCGTCTGTCATGGTGATATCTCTGCGAATGAAGTGCTTTGGCGTTGCTATATGGTACCGGCTTTGGGCCGGGCCCCGCCCGATGCGGGCCCCGCGCCCCGACCCCGGCGCGCCATCCCGCGACTGACCGATATAACACGCCCGGCGTCGATCCTCCAGCACTTCAATCACCAGACCGGTGCGCGGACCCTAGCCCTTCAGGTATTCCCGCAGCCAGGCCGCGCATTCGCTGGCGTGCCGAGCGCCCGCGGCCTCGCACCGCTCGCTTCAGGCCTCGAGTTGCTCGAGGACCTTGCCCTTGGTTTCGATGCCAAGGAAGTGAATCGTCAGCGCGGCCAGGAACGGCACCAGCGCGAGCGCATAGAACGCGCTGCTGAGGTTGCCCGTGCCGATCGTATTGGCGACCAGCGTCGGCGCGAAGATCGCCGCCAGTTTCAGCCAGGCGCCCCCGAAACCGCAGCCCATCGCGCGAATGCTGGTGGGATACAGTTCCGGCGTGTACACGTAGGCCGTGATAAAGCCGCTGGCCAGGAAGCCAAGGGCCAGCGCGCACAGGCCTGCCACCACATACACCGACTCCGCATGGAACACGCCGGCCAGCGCAAGCGACAACGCGCACAGGACAAACGAGACGTTGATCACCGGCTTGCGGCCCACCTTGTCGACGATCATCGCGCAGACCAGCGAGCCCACCACGCCCAGCACTGATGCGCCGGCGGCGAGATTCAGCGCCAGTTGCAGCGGCGCGTGATACACGGTCTTGTAGATCGTCGGCAGCCAGGTCGATAACCCATACTGGATAAAGCCACAGGTGGCCCACAGCATCCACACCGCCAGCGTGCGCCCGATATAGGCCTTGCCCAGCAGGTCCTTCACGCTGCGGCGCGGGTGCTTGTGGGTCATCGCATCGTAGGCGGACACATCGCCCAGCGGCGCCAGCGGCCCCTTGGCGCGCGCCTCGAAGGCCTGCAGCGCGCGGTCGGCTTCCTCCAACCGGCCCTTCTCCGCCAGCCAGCGCGGCGACTCCGGAATGGCCCGGCGCAGGATGAAGAAGAGAATGACAGGGGCGCCGCCGATGAAGTACATGACGGTCCAGCCGAACTTCGGCACCAGCCACGCGCCTACGGCATTGGAGATCAGCAGGCCGATCGGGAACACCACCTCGTACAGCAGCACGAAGCGCCCGCGCCCGTGCGCGCGCGTGACCTCGTTGATATAGGTGGCGGCCACCGGCAATTCGCCGCCAAGCCCGAGGCCCTGCACGATGCGCAGCAAGGCGAAGATTTCGAATGATGGCGCGAAGCCGCAGGCAATGCTCATCAGCCCGATGATGCCGGCGCTCCAGCCAATCGAATGCAGCCGGCCAAAGCGCTCGGCGAGATAGGGGAACAGCAGCGCGCCAATCAGTTGCCCCACCGACGGCGCCGCGATCAGGAAGCCGACCTGGGCCGGCGTGAGCGACCACATCGAGATCAGCAGCGGCAGCGTGGCCGCAATCGCGATCACATCAAAGCCGTCGAAGAACGTGGCCAGGCCGATCAGCAACCGGGCCCGGACATGCATGCCGTTGCTGGGCAGCCGCTCGATACGCGCGATGATCTCGCCGCGCGTGGCCGTGGCCGGCGCGCCGGCCGCGCGATTCGCGCCGCCGTCTGCCGCGATGTTGCTGGATGGGGTCGCCACGCCCTCGGCGTTCGCATCGGCGAACGGGGCCTCTTGTCTCTGGATCAACACGGTGTTTCTCTTCAAAAGTATCCGAGGCACGCAGCCGCCTCGCGCTGGCGCATCGCGGGATTTACCCCGCGCTGGCCACCACCGCCGCCGCCGCATCCGATGCGGCGCGCGGTAGCGCTTGGAGGTCGCTCAGAGGTCCAGCACCAGGCGCTTGCCCTTGCAACCCGACACGCACACCATCATGGTCTGGTTCGATTCGCGTTCGCTCTTGCTGAGCACGCCGTCGCGGTGTTCTGGAATGCCTTCCAGCACGCGCGTTTCACACGAGCCGCACACGCCTTCCTTGCAGCTGTGCTCGACGGCGATGCCCGCTTCGAGCAAGGCATCCAGCAAGGACTTGCCTGCCGGCACTTTCAGCTCGCTGCCCGTGCTTGCCAGCGCCACGGTGTACTCGCCTTCCTGCACGGCCGCCACCGACGGGTCTGCCGCAAAGCGTTCGATATGCACTTCGGCATAGCCGTGTCCGGCGCAGGCGGCTTCGAAGGCATTCAGCATCGGGCCGGGGCCGCAGCAGTAGAAGTGCGTGCTGGCCGCTTGCCCCGCCAGCAGCGCGGACAGGTCCGGCGGGCTGCCCGCCTCGTCGTCGAAGTGCATGCGCACCGCGTCGCCATAGGCGGCCAGCTCGTCCGCGAAAGCCGCTTCCGCGCGAGACCGCGCGCAGTAGAGCAGTGTGAAGGAGCGCCCCAGTTCATGCAGCCGCCGCGCCATGCAGACGATGGGCGTCACACCGATCCCGCCCGCCACCAGCACCGTGTGGGCCGCGCCCTCTTCCAGCGCGAAGTGGTTGCGGGGCACCGCCACGGCAAGCGTGCTGCCCACGCGCAGTTGCTCGTGCACATAGCGCGAGCCGCCGCGGCTGGCGCGGTCGAGCAACACCCCCACCACGTAGCGGTCGCGCACTTCCGGCGCGCCGCACAGCGAGTAGCTGCGCACCAGGCCATTGCCCAGATGCAGGTCGATATGCGCGCCGGGCGCGTACGCCGGCAACTCGCGCCCTTCCGGGTCGCGCAACTCCACGCTGACAATGCCGCGCGCTTCGAAGCGCATGGCCTGCACGCGCAGGGTAAGGGATTGGCTGGTACTCATGGCACTTCCTTGTGTTGCTTTGTATCGCTATGTGTCGCTTCGTATTGCTTCGTATCGCCTTGCTGCCTGTATTGCTACGCTGCCTGCCACACCGTATTCAGCGCTTCTCGGTCAGGAACTTGCCCTGCGGGCCGCCCGCGTTCTTCTGCCGGCGGGTATTACCGTCCAGGCCGCCTTCCACCGCCCATTCCGCGAACATGGTGGGACCCGGTTCGAAATCGCGCGGCTCCCATCCGGCGTCCAGCTGGTCCTCGTCCGCGTAGTACTCGATCAGGCCGCCGGCCGGATTCTTGAAGTACCAAAAGTAAGCCGAGGAAATCGGATGCCGGCCCGGGCCGAGCTGCGTGTCCCAGCCGCTGCGCGACACATGCAGGCCGCCGCCGAATACTTCATGGATATCGCGCACGGTGAAGGCCACGTGGTTCAGGCCGCTCTTGGCCTGCGGCAACTGCAGCAGGAACAGGTCGTGGTGGCCGCCSTCSGSCGCGCAGCGCAGGAAGGCGCCACGGCCGGGATAGTGGTCCGACGGCACGAAGCCCAGCTTCTCGGTGTAGAAGCGCTCGGTCGCCGCCACGTCCTTGACGAAGAACACCACGTGCCCCACCTCGATCGGCGTGGCACGCTCGTAGATCGGGCTGCGCTGGTTCAGGCGCGGCTTGTCGTTCCAGGTGTTCATCGTGGCGCATTCGACCTCGACGTCGCGCTTGCGGGTCAGCTGGAAGCGCACGGCCAGGCCGTTGGGATCGGTGCAGCCCACGCGCTCGCCTTGCTCGCCCTGCATACCGTGCTCTCCCGAGCTGACAAAGCCTGGCTCGGCGCGAATGGCATCCGCGATCTTGTCCAGCGCGGCCTGCGTGTCCACGCCCCACACCACTTCGCGCAGCGTCGGGCCGTCTTCCATCGCCACCGGCAGCGCGGGGTCGTCGGTGCGGCGCACCAGCACGCGGCAGCCGTTCAGCGTCTCGAAATCCAGCCCGCCCTCGTCCTCGCGCACCAGCGTGAGGCCCCAGTCGGCGAAGAAGCGCCGGCAGGCGTCCAGGTCGTCGGCACCGTAGACGATTTCGTCGATGCCCAGAATCGTGTTCATTACCCTCTCCTGCTGTGTCGCTTGTGCAGCGTCCAATTTCGTCGTGCTCACTTAGTTAGCCCACGGCAGCGGTTGTTCATGCATGCCCCAGTACACGSYCTTCTGYTCCATGTACTGCAGGATGCCCAGCCTCCCCTTCTCCCGGCCCAGGCCGCTGTCSCGCCAGCCGCCRAACGGCGTCGAGATCGAGAACTGCTTGTACGTATTGATCCACACGTTGCCCGCCTGCACCGCGCGCGCAAAGCGCCATGCACGCTTGTAGTCGCGCGTCCACACACCGGCCGCCAGCGCGTACACGCTGTCGTTGGCCTGCGCGATCAGGTCGTCCTCGTCGTCGAAGGCCATCGCCACCAGCACCGGCCCGAAGATTTCCTCCTGGCACACGCGGGCGCTGTTATCCAGCCCTTCGATGATGGTGGGCGTGTAGAAGTAGCCGTTCTCGCAGCCCGCCACCGCCGGGCGGATGCCACCCGTGCGCAACTGGCCGCCTTCGGATACGCCCAGCGCCACATACGATTCGATCGAGTCGCGGTGGCGGTCGCTGATCAGCGGCCCCATCTGGGTGCGCTCGTCGGCCGGATCGCCCACGCGCAGGCGCGCCGCGCCCTCGGCCAGGCGGTCCATGAAAGGCTCATACAAGGAACGTGCCACGAACAGGCGCGAGCCCGCGATGCACGATTCGCCCGAGGAACTGAAGATGCCGTACAGCACACCGTTGACGGCATGATCCAGGTCCGCGTCCTCGAACACCATCGTCGGCGACTTGCCGCCCAGTTCCAGCGACACCGGCATCATCTTGTCGGCGGCGATATGCGCGATATGGCGTCCCGTGGTGGTGCCGCCCGTGAATGACACGCGGCGCACCAGCGGGTGCTTGGTAATGGCGTCGCCGATCACCGAGCCCTTGCCGGGCAGCACGCTGATGAGGCCCTTGGGCACGCCGGCTTCTTCGCAGATGGCCGCCAGTTCGAGCGCCATCAGCGGCGTGATCTCGGCGGGCTTGATCACCACCGCGTTGCCGGCTGCCAGCGCCGGCGCCAGCTTCTGCGCCTCGCTGGCGATGGGCGAGTTCCACGGTGTGATCGCCGCCACCACGCCCATGGCTTCATGCACGCTCATGGTGAGAAAGTCACCACGCGCGGGCGTGAGCGTCTCCTCCAGCGTCTCGCAAGCCGCGGCGAAGAACTGGAAGGTGCCCGCGGCGCTGGCGACCAGCGCACGCGTCTCGCTGATGGGCTTGCCGTTGTCCAGGCGCTGGCGCTGGGCGAGGGGCTCGGCGCGCGCGCGGATCAGGTCGGCCACGCGATGCAGCACGGCTGCGCGCTCGTGCGGCTTGCGCTGGGCCCAGCCGCTGGTGAGGAACGCGCGATGCGCACCCTGCACGGCCTCTTCCACGTCGTCCAGGCTGGCCGCGTTCAGTTCCGCGACGACTTCGCCGGTGGCCGGGTAGCGCGTGGCGTAGCGCTCGCCGCCGCCCAGGCGCCACTGGCCTGCGATACAGATGGGGAGAATCTCTTGCTTCATGATGATTGCCTTGCTCAGCTCGAAACCGCCGAAAGCGCCGCGCGCTTCCACATGGTGCACGTTCTCGTCCACGCCCGGATCGGCCAGCAGCCTCACCTGCGTGTGATCCAGCCCGAGCCCGGCCATCGACAGCGTGGCGGCCACATTGGCGTTCTTGGGATAGAGGCGCGCCGCTTCGCGGGCGGTGCCTTCGAAGATCACCGTGGCTTCGGTCAGCGCATCGAGATCGAACAGCGCTTCCGCCGGCGTATCCTTCCACGCGCCAGGCGGCTTGCGCCCGGTATAGACCACCGCATCGAGGCCGCCCACGCGCGCTGCCGCCAGCGCATCGATGGCGCCGATCGCGCCGGACAGCAGCTGCACCTGGGTGCCGCCGCGCCGTGCCGCCGCTTCCAGCCGTTCCGCCAGGCCCGGCGCCGACAGCGCGCCCACCGACACCACCATGCAGGCGATGCCGCGCTCCAGCGCCGGCACGATGTGCTCTTCCAGCGCATGGTGACCGGCGCATTCCACCAGCAGGTCGGGCCGTCCGTCGGCCTGGCTCAGGCTGGTGGCGACGCGCGCCCGCGGCGCCAGCGCGGAGACGGCGTGGCGGGCCTGGTCCATCTGGGCTTCCGGCACCACCACCACGTCGAACACGACATCCGGATCGCTCTTGAGCAGTTCGAGCACGCCGAGCCCGATCGCTCCGCACCCCACCATCGACACGTGCAGCATGTTGCGTCTCCCTCAGACAGTCACGGTGCTGTGTTCGGCCGCGCGCGCGGTCTTCTCGGCGTCGGCTTCCTTGTTGACCGGCGGGCCGGCGAATGCGGTCTTGAAGGTACCGATGGACAGCATGTCGATCTCCAGCAGGAACGGACCTTGTTCGGCGGTCGCCTCGTCCAGGGCGGCGCCGACATCCGCCAGGTTGCTGACGCGGCGATGGCGCAGCGCCAGCGATTGCGACAGTTGCGCGTAATCAGGCGTATGCAGGTCCACGTAGTGGCGGCGGCCGCCGTACTGCGCGTCCTGGATGTTCTTGATCACGCCGTAGCCTTTGTCGTTCATCAGCACGAAGACCACATCGGCGCGTTCCTGCACCGCGGTGGCGAGTTCGCCCAGGTTCAGGATGAAGCCGCCGTCGCCGGCCAGGCAGAAGGTCTTCTTGCCCGATGAAGTCACCGCCGCGCCCACTGCCGCGCCGATGCCCATCGCCAGGCCCTGGCCGATGCCGCCGCCCAGCGCATGCACGCCGGCGCGGGAGTCGAAGATGCGCAGCTGGCGGTTGCCCCAGGTGCTGTTGGAGACGGTAACGTCGCGCACCCAGTTGAAGTTGCGGCCTACCGCGCCCTGTAGCGCCTCCACCAGTGCCGAGTACGGGCCCAGGCCGTCGATCAGGCCGTTCATGGCGGCCTCATGCGCAGCGCGCAGGTCGGCGGCGAAATTCGGATCGACCTTCAGCTTGCCTTCCAGGCGGTCGGCCAGTCCGTCGAGCGCCAGCGCCGCATCGCCGCTGGCGAAGTAGTCGCTCTGGTAGCAGCGGCCTTCGGCGGAGGCATCGGCGTCCACGCGGAACAGCGGGCGCGGCAGCTTCAGTTCGTACTTCAGCGTTTCATTGCCGCGCAGGCGCGAGCCCACCACCAGCATGGCGTCGCAGCTTTGATAGAACTGCTCCACCGGCTTGTGCAGGTTGAAGGCGCCAAGCGAACGCGGATCGTCTTCCGCCACGATGCCGCGACCCTGCGTGCTCGTGACCACACCGAAGCCCAGCGCCAGCAGGCGCTTGACCTGCGCGCCGGCGTGGCGCGCGCCGCCGCCCAGCCACAGCAGCGGGCGCTTGGCCTGGGACAGGCGCTCGGCCAGTTCGTCCAGCGCATGGGCCGAGGGCACATGCGTGGGCACGGCCAGCGGGCGCAGGTCGGTCGGCATCGGGATCAGCGCGGCCTGGATGTCGATGGGGATTTCCACGCTGACGGGACCGCTCGGCGCGGTCAGCGCGGTCTGCACGGCGAGCTTGATCGTGCTGAGCGCGGTATCCGCGCTGCGGATGCGGAACGCGGCCTTCGAGATGGCCTTCAGCATGGTGAGCTGGTCCGGTGCTTCGTGGATGTAAGCCAGGCTCTGGTCCAAGTACGGCGTTTCGATCTGGCCGGTCAGGTGCAGCAGCGGCGTGCCGRCTGTGAGCGCTTCCACCATGGCGCCGGCGGCATTGCCGGCAGCGGTGCCGGTGCTGGTCAGGCACACACCCAGGCCACCCGTGGTGCGGGCACAGGCGTCGGCCATATTGGTGCCGCCCGCTTCGCCGCGCGCGGGGACGAAGCGGATCTTGCCGCGCTCGCCCATCGCGTCGAGGATGGGCATGTTGTGGATCGAGATGACGCCGAACGCAGCCTTGACGCCGCATTGTTCGAGGAAGGCGGCGATGGCGTAGCCCACCGTGACTTGTTGCTGTTCGTTACGCATGACGGGAAAGTCCTCCGGAAATATCGATGTGGCTGCCCGTGGTGTACGAAGACAACGGCGAGGCAAGGAACAGGATCGCGCGCGCAGCTTCCTGCGGCAGGCCAAGACGGCCAAGTTGAATATGCTTTTGCTGCGCCAGGCGCGCGGTCCACGCGGCCCAGTCGAGATCGCGCTCGGATTCCGGGCGCGCTTCGAAGCGCCGGCGCCACTGGCCCGACTCGACCAGGCCGAGCAGGATGCCGTTGACGCGGATGCCCTTGGGGGCGAATTCGGTTGCCAGCGAGCGCACCAGGTTATGCACGCCGGCACGCGCCGCGGACGTCGCCACCATATGCGGCTCCGGCTGCACGGCCAGCAGCGAGTTCACGCAGACGATGGCCGCGCTGTCCGAGCGCTCCAGCTGGGCAAGGAACGCGCGCGTGGCATGGATCACCGAGAAGAACTTGAGTTGCAGCTCTTCGAGCCATGCAGCGTCCTCGGTGTTCGCGAACGTGGAAACGCGGCCTTGCCCTGCGTTATTGACCAGCATGTCGGCCGGGCCGAGCGCGGCCTCGCTGGCGGCGGCAAAGGCGGCTACCTGCGCGGGATCCAGCACGTCGCAGGCGGCGGCGTACAGGCGGGCATCGGGGAAGCGTGCGCGCAGTTGGCTTTCCGCTTCGCGCAGCCGCGCTTCGTTGCGACCGCACAGCGCCACGGCGGCGCGCGCTTCCAGCAGTTGTTCGACGGTGGCCAGGCCGATGCCCGAGGATCCACCCGTGACGACGGCAACCTTGCCGTCGAGTTCAATCATGGACATCGTCCTCACTCCCGATACAGGTTGACCACCTTGCCGTGCTCACGCGGCCGGTAGTCCAGCAGGCGGGACAGCTCGCCCGCGGTGTCTCTGACTTTGTCTTCCATCATGTCCAGTTGCTCCGGATCGATGCGCGAGGCCGGGATGGTCACGCCCAGCGCCGCCACCACCTTGCAGGTACGATCCCGCACCGGTGCCGCGATGGTCGAGATGCTGGCCTCGAAGAACGCTTCCTGCAGCACCACGCCACGCTCGCGGTCGCGCTGCACCATCTCGAACAGTTCCTCGACCGTGGCCGGCGTGCTGGGCGRGAACGCTTCCAGGCGCGGCTCCGGATAGAGCTGGCGCAGCTCAGCCAGCGTCAGGTCTTCGAGCAGCACGCGTCCGAGCACGGTGGCGTGCGCCGGCAGGCGGGTCCCCACGGTGACGGAACTGCTGAACGGCGTGGGCGCCACCGACTTGGCCACATAGACAATCGAGCGGCCGTCGCGCACCACCAGGTTGCACGGGTAACGGATGTCGTCGCGCAGGCGATCCAGCAGCGGGCGTCCCAGCTCGGTGAGTTCCAGCGAAGCCAGGTACTCGAAGCCCAGGCGCAGCACCGCCATGCCGAGGCGGTAGTCGCGGCCGCCGTCGGTGCGTTCGACAAAACCCATCATCTCCAGCGTGGCCAGYAGCCGGAACACCGTGGAGCGGGGCACCTTGAGCCGGCGCGCCAGGTCGGCCGCCGACAAGGTACGGTCGCGGCGGCTGAACTCGGCCAGCAGGCGCAGGCCGCGTTCCAGTCCGGGCACGATGTACTTGTCCTGGCTGTCTTCCGGAAGGCGTTCTTGAGTCATGAGAGGTTCGTGTTCCACTGGGTCCGGCGCACGGCCGCGGTTGCTTTGGCGCGCCGGTTTTTCGCTTTTCAGCGCTTGACCTTGGTGAGCGGATGCTCGGGCGGGTACGTCGGCGTGATCGGCTTCTTGGCGCCGAGCATCACGCACATCAGCGCGTCTTCCTCGCCGATGTTGATTTCCTCGCGGTACACGCCGGGGGGCACCGAGACCAGATCGCGGTCGGTCAGGATGGTTTCGTAACGCTCGCCGTCCTTTTCCAGGATCAGCTTGATCTTGCCGCGCATGACGAAGAAGACTTCTTCCACATCCGTGTGCAGGTGCGACRGGCCTTCGTGGCCGGCCGGGATGATCATGGTCGAGAAGGTGAAATTCTCGGACGGCACGGTATTGGTGTCGGTGGCCACGCCGGTGCCGCCGGTGCCGAGGTAACGCATCTGCGCACGGCGGTACTTGGGATCGTAGTCAGCCTGGAACTTGAGAGCGTCCCAGTCGTAGCGGCGGGTGGAGAAGCGCGCGACGCGGGTCTCCATCCACTGGTCGAAGGAAGCGCCGGACGGCTGCTCCCAGGAACGCTTGATGTTGTCTTGTTGGGAAAGATCGCTCATTTGGATTCCTTGTTGACTCAGTGCATGACGAAGCCGCCGTTGACGGCCAGCGTCTGGCCCGTCACGAAGCGGGACAGATCGGATAGTGCGAACAGCACGGCCCCGGAAACATCCTCGGGTAGCTGCTCGCGGGAAATCGCGCGTTGCTCGCGATACAGGTCGCGCCTCTTCTGGGGCACGTATTCCGTCGCCTCCACCATGGTCAGCCCCGGTGCGATGGCATTGACAGTGACCTGGGCGTCGCCCAGCTCGCGCGCCAGCGAACGGGTCATGCCGATGATGGCGCTCTTGCTGGCCACGTAAGCCAGCAGGTTGGGCGCGCCCCACAGCGGCGTGTCCGACGCGAGGTTGACGATGGCGCCGCGGCGCGAGGCGCGCAGTGCCGGCAGGCAGGCCGTGGTCATCAACCAGGTGCCGCGCACGTTGATGTTCATCACGCGGTCCCAGGTGGCGATGTCGATGGCACTGGCGTCGCGGCCGCCGGAGTCGGTGACCGCGGCGTTGTTGACGAGCCCGTCCAGGCCGCCAAGCCCGGCCACGGCGGCGGCGGCGCAGGCCGTCACCGATTCGGGGTTGCCGAGGTCAAGCGCGAGCGGCAGCGCCGTCAGGCCACGGGCCTGCAACGCGGCGGCTTCCTCGTGCAAGCGATCGGCGAGGATGTCGGCCATCGCGACGGCGGCGCCGGCTTCGGCGATCGCGGTGGCAAAGGCCAGGCCCAGCCCGCGCGCCGCGCCGGTCACCAGCACGCGGCGGCCGGCCAGCAGGTTGTTGCGGTCGATCTCAGGCATGGCTCGCCACCCCGCCCACGGGCTTCAGCATGGCGACCGGCTCGTCGGCGACTTCCTGGTCGGCACGGCGGCGCAGCAGGCGGCGCACGCGCGTGATGCCCACATCATGCTGGTACAGCGTTTCATGTTCGCGCGCGTTCGGCGCCATCATCTCCAGCACCACGCGGTCCTGCTCCAGCACGTCCCAGTGCAAGCCTTCCAGGCGGTTGCGGTACAGGAAGCGCCAGACATCGCGCTCCCAGCCCTGCACGTGGCGGGTACGCCAGAAGAACACCATGCAGTGCTCCTCGTCGACCGGCGTGGCGATGCCGACGATGCCGAACGGGCCGCCGGGGCCCACCTTGGCGCGGTAGGGAATCGCCAGGCGCAGCCACAGGGTGCCGGTCTCGCCGAATTCCACCCAGTCGAAGTTCACGCCGCGCTGGCCGGTCTTCTCGAATACCAGGCCGGTATCGGTTTCGCGCACGGCCATCACGGCCTGCTTTTCACCCGAGGCCATCGAGTGCGACACCGCATGCAGGTAGGCGCCGTGCATCGGGTCCATGACGTTGTCGATGGCGTAGCGGTAGTTGCAGTCCCAGTGCGCCACGCACAGGAAGTTGCTGTGCTCGTCGCTCTCCAGTTCTTCCGGCAGGCGCAGCGCATCGGCACCGCCCTCGCCTTCCACCGGAGCGCGCTCGCCGAACCACAGGAAGATGGCGCCGGCCTTTTCCCGCACGGGGTAGCTGCGCACGCAGGTCTTGCCTTCGAGCGGGCAGTTGTCCACGGCCGGCACGCTCTTGACCTGGCCGTCGCCGCCGACTTCCACGCCGTGGTACCAGCAGGCCACGCGGTCGCCGAGGTTCCAGCCCATCGACAGGCGCGCGCCGCGGTGCGGGCAGCGGTCTTCCAGCGCGTGCACTTGGCCGGCGCCGTCGCGCCACAGCACGATGTCCTGGCCCAGGCGCGTAATGCCGATCGGTGCATGCGTGACCGCCCACGCGGCCGATACCGGATACCAGTAGTTATGCAGGCCGGCGTTCAGGCGCGCCTCAGCACGCGCTTGCTTGTTCGATTCCATTGTTTGCTCTCTTGCGGGTACCGGATCGGATCGCTATCTCGGAAGGGCATGCCTTGTTTCGCCGCCCGTCATGACGCAATCGCGTTGATGTTCTTGAACTGCCTCTTGGCTTCAGCCTCTCAGGCGCCCAGACGGCGCATTTCGGCGAGGAAGCGCTCTTCGGTCCAGGCCAGGCCATCCGCGCCCAGCAGGCCAGCGTCGTTGAACGCTCGCACGATGTCCGCCGGGCTCCTGGCACCGCCCTCGAATGCGGCCTCCAAGGCATCGCCGAGCGCGTCTTCATAAGCGGTGGGGGCGGCGGCGCGGGTCTGCCACACGATATTGGCCACCTTGCCGGGCTGCTCGATGTGGCCCTTGCCGGCGACATTGTTCGGCGCCGGACGCTCCCAGGGCGCCAGGTTCGGGTTGTATGCGAGGTTCTCCATTGCGCTGCTCCTTTGACCTTGTTGCCAGTCCGCTGATCTAGCGTTTTGTTCCACCTATAAAACGCTGATTTAAATATTGAACACAGACACCACTATAGGCAACGAAACTTTAAAAATAGAGTGGGGTTTACCCTGGAGATAAGCCGATGCCACTTGGGACTGGGCACGGGGCCGGGGACCGGCCGGAAGCACGCCGGAAGCGGGCTGGGAAAAACGGTGCGGAAGGGCGCGGCGCGGCTGCGCGCAGCCGTTTCCGCGCCCGGTGGACGTGTCAGGCGAGCGCGCTGCGAATCCAGCGGGCGACAGAGCCTGCCTGCTCCACATAGCAGGCATGACCGGCATCGGGCACCAGTTCGAACGGCAGGGCGAAGCGTTCCGCCAGCGCCGCGCATCCTGGCGGCGGCGTCACGATATCCAGTGCACCACAGCCGACCCGCGCACTGACGCCCGGGTCCCGGCGCGCAAGGTAGTCGCCGATATCGTCTCCGCACAGCATCGCCACGGCTTGCCGGTAGCCGTCCGGGTCCAGGCGGCGCATATTCCAGCGCACCCAGGCCTGCGCATCGGCGTCGGCCGCGGCGCTCAGCAGGCGGCCCGGACCACGCTCGGCCAGGCCCTCCACCCCAACTGCCGCAAGTGCGTCGAGCCGCTGGCGGGCCACCTCTTTTGCCTTTTCAGCCTTGCCGGGGCCGCCGTAGCCCTGGGCCGGGCTGAGCAGCAGCAGTTGTCCGGGAAGCTGCGCCGGGCCGGCTTGCGCCACGTAGGCGGCCRCCATCAACGCGCCGAGCGAATGGCCGACGATCACATCGGGCCGCACGTCCAGTGCGCGCAGCAGCCCCGCCAGGCTCCGGGCGTAGTCGGCTGCCGTGGGCGCAGCGGTTTGCAACGCTTGCGAATTGCCATAACCGGGTGCATCCCACGCAATCACACGGGCATCGGCCGCCAGCAGGCTCGCGCATGGCAACCAGGAAGCCGCGCCGGAACTGATGCCATGCAACAGCACCACGACCGGCCCGTGGCTTCCGCCGCGACGGTAAGCGATTTGCGCGCCGTCGCTGCCGGTAGCCACTCGCCGCTCCGTAAAGCCGGTGTCGAGCGCCCGCAGCAGCGCTGCCGCAGGCTGGATTGCCCGGGATGGGTCATTTTGTTCCATATATGAAACCGTAGTTTGCGAATAAAACCTAGGAAATATAGACCGCCTGCTGCCGGAAATTGATCAGGGTTAACCCCTCGCAAAAAAACTTCCGTAAACCGAGGCGCTGTCACGTTTTGGTGCAGGCGGACATGCCCCGGCACGCCGGCTATCGCCGGTCCCAGCGGCCGTGCGGTTCGTGGCGCGCGGCGGAGTCTTGCCCTACCGAACCATCRCACCGTTCTTGTGCACCGCTGTGCCGCGGATGCCGCTTATGCGGCGCTATCTCGTCGCGTCTCCACATCACTAGGGATTTCCCGCCCATGTTTTTCCGGAAACGAACGGCTATATTTTGCTCGTTGTTTCTTATGTAATCTGATGTTTCACATATAAAACAAAAAGCCGGAACGTGCACAACCAGAGATGCACCCATCCGGACCGGGTAATGGTCTGGCGAAGCATGGCGACGCCAACGAAACAATACGGTGGACAAGGAAGAGGAATCGATCAATGAAACTTGGACGGATTGCGCTGGCTGCGCTTGCAGCCACGGTACCCCTGCTGGCCTCGGCCCAATCGACGGTGACGCTGTACGGCGTGGTCGATACCGGCGTCGAGTACGTGAACAATATTGGCGCAGCAAAGGACAACGTGTTCCGCATGAACACCCTGACCGGGACGGTGCCGTCACGTTGGGGCATCCGCGGCACGGAGGACCTGGGCGGCGGCCTCAAGAGCCTGTTCGTGCTCGAATCCGGTTTCGCGCCTGACTCTGGCACGTCCAACCAGGGCGGCCGGCTGTTCGGCAGGCAAGCCTTGGTGGGCCTCTCCGGCCCCTGGGGCCAGGTGGCCCTGGGCCGCCAGTACACCATGCTGTTCTGGGCCACATTGGACCCGGACATCCTCGGCCCCAACGTGTACGGCTCGGGCTCCCTCGACAGCTATCTGCCGAACGCGCGCGCCGACAACGCCGTTTCCTACAAGGGCACGTTTGGCGGTTTCACGCTGGGCGCCACCTACAGCTTTGGCCGCGATACGGTGAATGCGGGCCCGAGCCCGGCCGGCACCAATTGCGCAGGCGAAAACCCGGCCGACTCAAAGGCTTGCCGCGAATGGTCGGCATTGCTCCAATACGACAACAAGTGGTGGGGCGTGGCAGCGGCCTATGACTCGCTGCGCGGCGGACCCGGAGCATTCGGCGGCCTGTCCAGGAGCAACCAGTCGGACGACCGGCTCTCGCTCAACGGCTATGTGCTGYTGTCCAAGACCAAGATGGGCCTGGGCGTGATCCGCCGCGACAACGATGGCAGCCCGACGCCGCGCAGCGACCTCTGGTACGCCGGCCTGGCGTATGACATCACGCCCGCGTTCACGCTGGCCGGCCAGGTCTACTACCTCAAGTTTCACAACAGCGACAACAAAGCGATGCTGTACGCGCTGCGTGGTACCTACGCCTTCTCCAAGCGCACCTCCGTGTATGCCACGGCCGGCTTCATCGACAACGGCGGCCAGCTCGCCCAGTCGGTCAGCGGCGCCCAGACGGGCTCCAACCCCAAGCCCGGCGGCAACCAGCTGGGCACGATGATCGGCATCAAGCACACGTTCTAAAGCCCGCGCGCCGCCATGCGGCGCAAGCCGGATGGCACGAATCGTCCCATCCGGCGCGAAGTCTACCTAGAGGCGTCTCATCATGAAGTTTGCAACCCGCAACCTGTTTGCTGCCCTCGCAGCCACGGCCGCCGTGATGGCGGCAGGCACCGCCTGCGCGCAGGCCTATCCCAACAAACCCGTTACGCTGGTCGTGGCCTACCCCGCCGGCGGCGATACCGACGTGCTGGCTCGCCTGCTCGCGGAAAAGCTCTCAGCGCGCCTGCACCAGTCCGTCGTGGTCGAAAACCGCACCGGCGCGGCCGGCACGATCGGCAGCGCCTACGTCGCCAAGGCCGCGCCCGATGGCTATACCTTGCTGGTCGCGCCCAACACGGTCGCCATCGCGCCGCTGGTGCTCAAGAGCGGCACCGGGGGCGCCTACGACGTGCGCAACGATTTCACGCCCATTGCGCAGATCGGCATCCAGTCGCTCTTCGTGGTCGTCAATAAGAACTCCGGGATCACCAAGCTGCCCGATCTGGTCGCACGCGCCAAATCCGGCAGCCTGCAAACCTATGCCAGCCCGGGCAACGGTTCGCCCATGCACATTCTTGGCGAACTGTTCAACAAGGCGGCTGGCGTGAAGATCTCGCAGGTGCCGTATCGCGGCACGGCGCCGGCGGTGGTCGACGTGCTGGGCGGCCAGGTGCCGATGACCTACTCCACGCTCGGCGCGGTGGGCCAGTACATTACGGCCGGCAGCATCGTGCCGCTGGCCGTGGCCGACCTGAAGCGCTCGCCGTTCGCACCGAACGTGCCGACGCTGCTCGAACTGGGCTACAAGGATGTGGACGTCGGCGCCTGGCAGGCGCTGCTGGCGCCGAAGGGGCTTTCGCCGGAACTGGTGAAGACGCTGAACGCGCACGTCAACGACATCCTGAAGATGCCCGACGTGGTCGCGCGCATGGCCACCATCGCGGTTACGCCAATTGGCGGCGAACCCGGCACGCTGGGCAAGCTGATCGCGTCCGATTCGACGCGCTATGCAAAGATCGTCAAGGAGTTCGGCATCCAGGCTGACTGACGCGAACAGGTGATGACGGCCCGCCCCTTCCGGCGGGCCGTTTTTCGTTGATTTTTCGCTGACACCGTGACTAGCGTTGCCCGAAGCTGGCATCGAAAAACAGATCCTTGTACTCGCGCGGCTGCGAACGCCAGTACTGCTTCGGCGCATGGACCTGCGCGCCAAGCCTGGCCGCGGCGTGCCACGGCCAGCGCGGATCGTAGAGCATGGCGCGCGCCAGCGAAACCGCATCCGCTTCCCCGTTGGCGATGATGGCTTCGGCCTGCTCGGGCTCGGTGATGAGCCCCACCGCGATGGTCGGCAAGCCGACCTCAGCCTTGACCCGCTGCGCATAGGGCACCTGGTAGCCGGGCCCCAGCTTGATGGCCTGCGCCGGCGAGACGCCGCCGGTAGTCACGTGGATCGCCGCGCAGCCACGCGCCTTGAGCGCCTTCGACAGCGCCACCGTGCCTTCGATATCCCATCCGCCAGGCACCCAGTCGGTGGCCGAGATGCGCGCCCACACCGGCTTGTCGGCGGGAAATGCCGCACGCACCGCGTCGAACACCTCGATGGGGAAACGCATGCGGTTCTCCAGGCTGCCGCCATACTCGTCCTCGCGCTTGTTAGCCAGCGGCGACAGAAACTGATGCAGCAGGTAGCCATGCGCGAAATGCAGTTCGATGCCGTCGAGCCCGAGACGCGCCGCGCGAACGGCGGCGGCGACGAAATCGTCGCGCACCTTGTCCATGCCTGCGCGATCCAGGGCCAGCGGCGCATCCTCGCCCTCCGCGTGCGGCACAGCGGATGGCGCCACCGTCTTCCAGCCCAGCGGCTGTTCGGGCCGTATCTGGCTGCCGCCGTCCCAGGGGGCATGGCTGGATGCCTTGCGCCCCGCATGGGCAAGCTGTATCGCAAGCGCAATCGGCGCGTGTGCCCTGGCTGCGCCGATCACTTTGCCAAGGGCCGCCTCATTCGCATCCGAATAGAGGCCAAGATCCCCCGGCGTGATGCGCCCTTCCGGCGACACGGCAGATGCCTCGATGATCATCATTCCGGCGCCGGACAGCGCAAGCTGGCCGAGATGAATCATGTGCCAGTCGCCGGCCGAGCCCTCCTCGGCGGAGTACTGGCACATTGGCGCAATCACGATGCGGTTTTCCAACCGCAGATTGCCAATGGATAAGGGTTGGAATAACCGGCTTTGACTCATGGGAACGACTCCTTGCTGTTTCCTGGCACTTGTCTGTGGCGTTTGTCTGTGGCGTGCGTGGCGCCCGTCCATTCTAGGACGCCTTCCTGTTTTCATCAGGACGCGGCAACTGGCTGCGGCTTGCGCCCCGTGAGGATGTCGGCGGTCAGCGCCAGGGCCAGCGCCACCGCGCCGCACAGGAAGATCAGCGCATAGTTGTTGTGCGAAAGCGTGAACAGGTAGGAGTAGCCGTAGCCGGCGAGGGCCTGGAACAAGGCAAAGGCCGTGGTGGCGCGGCTCCACGCTGCGCGCTGCTCGAGATGGTCGTGCGGCACCATTTCCTGGATACGCCCGAGCACCAGCGGCACGATGCCGGGCGTGAAAATGCCCAGGGCCACGGTGGCGACGCCAATGAGAATCGGGTTGCCGGACAAGGCAAGCGTGGCTACGGCAATCGCCTGCAACAGCAACGCGATGCGATAAGCCGCGCCAAAGCCGATGCGATCGGCCACATTGCCGCTCAGGACAGGTCCCGCGATGGCCGCGACACCGTACAAGACCCAGTACCCGGCACCGGTCTCCGCACCCCGGCCCAGCCCGCGCGCCACATAATCCACCAGCAGCACCATGGCGGGCACAAGCCCGAGCGCGTTCGCGGCGTACTGGGCGTACAACACGCGCAACGCCGTGTTCCCACGCCCGACCGGCTGCCTACCGGCAGCCGGTGCCGGCGCCGCGGGGGCCGAGCCCGGCCAGCCAAACCAGCTCACGGCGGTCAGGATGGCCGCGAACACGCCGAGACCGATCCAAGTGTCCTTCAGACCCAGCTGTAACAACCTGGGAATGATGGTGCCCGAGGCCGCAATGCCGAGTCCGAGCCCCAGGAAGATCATGCCGCTGGCAAAGCCGCGCCGGGCGGGTGGGATATGCGGCAGGATCGTGGTCGCCACCAGCACCATGATGGCGCCGCCCGAAACGCCGGACGCGAAGCGCCAGGCAAAGAACCAGCTCACCGAGAACGGGTACGCGCAGGCAAAGAAGGCGGCCGTTGCGATCAGCATCAACAGCCGCAACGCATGGCGGTTGGATAGCGCATTGGCAATGGGACGACCCAGCAGCGCCCCGGCCAGGTAGCCGGCGAAATTCGCCGCGCCGAGCGTCACCGCCTGCGACGACGTGAACCAATGCGCCTGGATCAGCGGCGGAATCAGCGGCGTGTAGGCGAAGCGCGCGAGGCCGATGGCTACCAGGCTGCCGCACAACCCGGCGAGGGTGGCGAACAGTGCGCGGGCATCGAGTGTCGACGCCATGGAGCTTGGGATCGTGGCTGTGTTTTCAGACATGATGCATTCCTGCGGATTCGATATGTGGTTCGCTGTGCCGGCGTGCGGCTCATGCCGTGCTGGCCGCGACGGGCAGCGGCGGCAGGCCGAGCAGGCTCAGCGCCGGACTGACGGCGCCGGTGAGCAGCGCGCGTTCCGGCCTGACCCGGGCGAGCACTCGCACCCCCAGCAGGACCGCCAGCAGGTGCGCGCCCGCGTCCGCTGCCGGGAGGACCGTCGGCACCTCGCCGCTTGCCTGCCCCGCCTCCATGCAGCGCTGGAAGAAAGCCTGGATCTGGGCAAGTTCGCCGGCGATGCCCTGGCGGCATGCGGCGTCGCCGGGCGTCGACTCCACCGCGGCATTGACCAGCATGCAGCCGCGGTGCCGCGCGTCCGCAACGGAACGATCGACGATCTCGCCGAAAAAGGACGCGATGGCATGGCCGGGCGTTTGCGACGATTCCAGCCGCGCAATCCGCTCGTGCAGCGTGCGCTCCAGGTAGTGCTCCAACGCGCGCAGGAACAGCCCGCGCTTGTCACCAAAGGCGTTGTAGAGGCTGGGCTGCGTCAAACCCGTGCACTTGACGAGATCGCGCGTGGAGGTGGCTTCGAAACCGTTCGCCCAGAAGGCATCTCCGGCTGCTTCCAGCACCTGTTGTTCGTCGAATTCGCGGGGTCGTGCCATGGTTGCTGCTCCGGCTTGGCTGACTAAGGTGGATCTGGATGGATACGTTTTGTATCGCACGATACAAAAGCGATTATATATCGGACGATATAGAACGCAAGGTGAATGCAAATGACCGTTAGAGGACCAGGGGAACGTTCATCAAATGATCAAGATGGAATGCGGCCAGATAGCGGTATCGGCACATGTGCGAAGCCGTGGCAGGCTATTGCGTCGTGAAAGCCACCCGGACGGGCATATGATGTCGAGACAGACAGCGAACCGCCGCTGCGCGCGCAGCGCCGCAGCTACAGCCATCGTGGGATCTACGTGGACAACGGGAAGGTGATGCCAGGAATGCCTGGAACACCAATTGAACGCGCTTCGGCTGATGGGCGGCTAGATGAAGTTTTAGCGGCAGCGCCGGTGCGACGGCAAGCCATCGCCCAGGCGGGGTACCCGCCCGGCACATCCGGCGTCCGGCGCGCGGGGCGGGCAAGCGATCAACGCGTGACGTGTTGAAGCGCCCGCGGCGGCTGGCTGATCACCCCAGTCCGCAACGCGGGCAGCCGCGGATCGGGCACCGGTTCAGCCCAGGCTGGCGGCCGCCACTTGTGGCCTGGCCTGACCGCCGGTGACCCGGTCGATCGCGGCAAGCACCTCATCAACTTCGGGCACCACGCCGCGGGCGCCCACGGAGACAGACTGGCCCGGCGTGTCGATCCCGAAATGCTGGCTGTCGGTCACCGTGAACAGCATCACCGACGGCTTGCCCAGCGCATCGGCCAGGTGGACGAAGCCGGTGTCGGTGCCGACCACCAGCGCGGCGGCATCCACCCGCTGCGCGCATTCGGTAATGGTCATGCGCGGCAACACCTCGGCGCCGGGAATCTCGGCAGCCAGCGCCTCCGATTGCTCGCGCTCGGCGGGCGAGCCCCAGGGCAACTGAATCTTGTAGCCCCGACCAGCCAGCGTCCTGCCGACCGAGATCCACCGCTGCGAGGGCCATTTCTTGGCCTCGACCGAGGTAGCGTGGAACAGCATGGCGCGTGGCACGCCGTCGGCATTGAGCGGTGCGGCGGGCGCAGGCACGCGCAGTGCGTAATGCTCAACGGGATCCAGTGCGTAGCCGAGCGCGTTGGCGACCACCATGCGCATCTTGTGGCGCGCGGTGGCGTCTCCGTGCGGCCCGAAGATCTGCGTATAGGCGAACACGGCACGCGCCTCGCCCAGATACTCGGCGGCGTAGCCCAGACGCCGGCTCGAGCGCGCCAGCCAGGCCACGATGGCGCTTTTATACACGCCGTGCACATCCACCACCACATCGTACTTTTCGCGACGCAATGCCCACAGTGCGCCAAAGATGGCACGCAGGTCAGCCCAGCTACGGGACTTCTTGAAGCCGCGCAGCGGCGGCGCGATCACGCGGTCGACGCCCACGGCCCAGCGGGGAATATCGGCGCAGGAAGCATCGGCCACCCAGTCGATCTTGGCCTCGGGATAAGCGCGGCGCAGGTCGGACACCAACGGCAAGGTGTGCACCATATCGCCAAGCGAGGTGATCTTGATGAGGAGGATGCGTTTCATGGATAAGGCGGGGATCGGGTTGCGGACAGGCTTCGCCGGCTTGCGGCGAGGCCGTAGTATGCACCAGGGCCATAGCCCGCGCACGCATTACCCGATGTGCACCCGCCTGTAATGGGGTCTGCGCGGCACTCGCCACGCGCCCGCGCCATGCCATCTTTTCCTTCGACTTCCGCTAACGCGCAGCCCGCCCCACCGCTCAACGCCAGGCAGCGGCGCTGGCCACGACCGTGGCAAAGCGGTCATGCAGCGCGGCCAGCGAGCCACGGTGGATTTCCGCCGCCGCGAGGGGCGCTCCGCCCAGCGGGTCCGGCAGGTCCCGCGTGGCGCAGGCCGAGGCCACCACGGTGCTGCGATAACCATGATCGAGTGCGGACCGCACCGTTGCGCTCACGCACATATGGGTCTGGAACCCCGCCACGATCAGCTCCTTGCGGCCAAGTTTTTCCAGCAACACCGCCAGGGTCGTACCGGCAAAACTATTTGGCAGGCCCTTGACCACGGTATGTTCACCGGCCTGCGGCTCCAGCCCCGCGACGATGGCCGCGTAGGGTCCTTCCGGATCGAAGGCGCCGCCGCCGGCCCGGCCGTGATGCACCACGTGCACCACCGGGCTGCCGTGGCGGCGCGCCAGCGCCAGCAGTTCGCCGCACGCCGCGATGGCCGCCGGCATGCCTGTCAGCGGCAGCTTGCCGTCCACGTATTCGCGCTGGTGGTCGATCAAGACCAGGGTGGCTGCCTCCCAGGCCGAAGGAGCGCGGCTGGCGCCGGCGAGGTCGAGCAAGGTGAAGGGTGCGGCCATCGTGATTCCTTTCGAAGTCGGTATGTGAGCCGGTACTGAACGGGTATGGATCGGGTACAGGCAGGCGCCACGGTGGCGGCAACCATGCAAGCGATGATAAGCCGCGCTATCCTGTTCGCCAATTCTCAATTGCCTCACAACCATTGTGCAAAAACGCTCACTGCACTGGGATGACCTGCTGACCCTGTCCACGCTGATCCGGACTGGCAATTATTCGGCCTGCGCCCGCGAACTGGAGGTCACGCACGCCACCGCCATCCGCCGCATCCGCCGGCTGGAGACCGCGCTCGGCAAGCCCGTGGCGACGCGCACCGATGGCGCCTTCGCGCTGTCCGCCGCCGGCCGCGCGGCACTGGCCGCGGCGCAGCAGATGGAGAACTCGGCCGAACGCCTGCTACGCGAAGTGGAGGACGCCGGCGGCGGCGTTTCCGGCGTAGTCGGCATTGCCTGCACCGCGACGCTCGGCAGCAACTTCCTGACGCCGCGCATGTTCGCGCTCTATTGCGCGCACCCGCAACTGGAAGTCCGGCTGGAAACGGACAATCGTATCGCCAGCCTGGCCCGGCGCCGCGCCCACATCGCGGTGCGTCTGGCGCGGCCGCAGGAAAGCGACGTGATCGCGCAGCGCGCCGGCAGCATGAGCTTCGGCCTCTATGCCCCGGCACGGCCAGCCGGTGCCGGCGCCTGGAGCGAGCAGGATCTCGCTGCCGCGCCGCTGTGCGGCCTGCTGGACGAAGGCCTGGCCCTGCCGGAAGCCGAATGGACGCGGGCGCTGGCAGCGCGCAAGGGTTTCCAGTCGAACAATCTGCTGGCGGTGCATGAGGCAATCCGCACCGGCCTAGGTATCGGCCTGCTKCCGCATTATCTGGCGCGCGACGATGCGCGGCTCACGATGGTGCGCGAGGTGCCGGAGGTGGTGCGGGAGATCTGGCTGGCCTATCCGCAGGAATTTCGCGGCGCTTCACGGTTCCGGCCGGTCATCGACTGGCTGGCCGGGGAGTTGCGGCAATGTCCTTGAACCTTGCAACCTGGACGCTGGCCGATGCCGCCCGTGGCGGCGGAATCCGTTGAAAGCGCGGGGGCAGGCAGTATAGTTGGCTAATGCACGCCGGCACGCGCCGTGGCGCGGGTAGCGCGCTCATTGCGATGATTGGCCAGCCGGCCTGCCGCCCCCGGCAAGCCGGCCGCACCGGGAGCACCACCATGGACCGGGACTCACCGGCAAAGCTGGATGCAGGCGCGCTCGGGCTGGGCGAATCCGTGGTGATGGGCGTGGCGGGCACGGCACCCGCCTTCAGCCTGGCGGCAACCACGGCCACCCTGGTCGCCACGGTGGGGGTCCTGGCGCCGGCCAGCTTGCTGTACTGCGGGCTGATCATGTTCGGCGTGACGCTGTCCTACCAGCAACTGAACAAGCTGCATCCCAACGCTGGCGCCTGCTATACCTGGGTGTCCGAGATCTTTCATCCCGTGCTGGGTTTCTTCGCGGGCTGGACGCTGCTGGTGGCCTCGGCGGTATTCATGGTGTCGGGCACCATTCCCGCCGCGACCGCCACCTTGCTGCTGTTCGATCCGGCGCTGGCCGAACGTCCGCCCGTGGTCACGCTGGTCGCAGCGGGCTGGCTGCTGGCGGTAAGCGCCGTCGTGATCAAGGGCATCAAGCTGACCAGCTATACCCAGGTGGCGATGACGCTGGCCGAGGTGGGTGTGCTGGCGGCAATCGTGCTCGCAGCCCTGCTGCGGGCGCCGTTGCCGCTTGCGCATCCGATCTCGCTGTCATGGTTATCGCCAACCGGCTTTACGCCGCAACTGTTTGCCAACGGCGCGCTGGTGGCGCTGTTCTTCTTCTGGGGCTGGGACGTGACGGCCAACCTGACAGAGGAAACACGCGATCCCGAACACGCGCCCGGACACGGGGCCGTGCTTTCCATGCTCATCGTCCTTGCGCTGTTCCTGGCCTTCGTCGTCGCCAGCCTGGCGGTGCTGAGCGACGAGGAGATTCGCCGTGCCGGCACCAATACCGTGTTCGCCCTCGCCGCCCGGCTCTTGCCGCGCCCGTGGGACTACCTGGCCGTACTGGCCGTCATGCTCAGCACCGTGGGTACGCTGGAAACCTCGATCCTGCAGTTCACCCGCACCCTTTACGCCAAAGGCCGCGATGGCTTGCTGCACCCGCGCTATGCCGCATTGCATCGCACCTGGCGCACGCCGTGGGTGGCGACAACCGCGATTGCATCGTTCGGCTTGCTGTTGCTGGCCCTGTCCGCGGGCTTCAGCAGCGTGGGCCAGATCATCCAGGACTCGGTCAACGCCATCGGCTTCCAGGTGGCATTCTATTACGGACTGGCAGGATTCGCCTGCGCCTGGCACTCCCTGCACCATGCCGCACGCACGCCGGCCAGGCTGTTGTTGCGGGTGCTCTGGCCGGCCGGCAGCGCAGCGTTCCTGTGGTTTATCGCGCTTTACAGCATCCCGAGTTTCGACCTGGCCACGCGCGTGGTTGCCCTGGGCGGCATCGCCGCCGGTGCCGTGCCGCTCTGGCTGAACCGGCGGCGCCAACTGACCGCTTAGGCGGCAACGGACGCCATCAGCAGATCCGACGCGGCTTCGATACGCTGGGGGGCGCCGAACAGGCGCGCCACCACCAGCCCGTTCTGCAGGGCGCCGAAGACCGCTTGCGCCATCGACTGAGGAGGCAATGGCATGGCATGGCTCTGCGTAGCCCGCCCGTTCCGCGGCACGCTTTCGAGCAAGCGGGTGAGCCAGCTTTCATTCAGCCGATAGAAATCCTTGAGGATGCGATGCACCGCCTCGGGCAGCAGCAAGGTTTCCGTGGAAAGCATGCCGACCAGGCAGATCGCGTCACCGCCCGCCGTAGCTTGCCAGGGCCTCAGATACGCGCGAGCCTGTTCGGCCACGGGCAGGCTGGTGTCGATGTCGCGCACATACCCGGAGATGCGCGCGCTGTATTCCGTCACCGCCGCCGTCAGCAGGTCCTCCTTGGAGGGGAAGTAGTAATGGATGCTGGAGGTCTTGACCCCCACCTTCTCGGCGAGGTCCCGATAGCTGAAGCCATTGAAGCCCCGCTGCCGCACCAGCACCAGGGTGTGCTCAAGCGAACTTGCCGCTACGGGCGCCATCGGTATAGGCATCCACGCTGCGGGCCGGGGAAGCCGACACGCCGGTACGGTCCAGGCCGGCGACGATACGGGCGCCGTCGGTGTACGGATCAGCCTTGCCGACGCGGGCACCTTCGGTGAACGGGTCGAACTTGCCGCTGCGGGCGCCATCGGTATAGCCATCCACGCTGCGGGCCGGGGAAGCCGACACACCGGTGCGGTCCAGGCCGGCGACGATACGGGCGCCGTCGGTGTACGGGTCAGCCTTGCCTACGCGGGCGCCGTCGGTGAACGGGTCGGCCTTGCCGCTACGCGCGCCGTCGGTGAACGCGTCGGGCGTGGCGCTGCGGAACACATAGCCGTACTTGTCGCCGGCGAAGCTGCTGTCCTTCGGGCCCGAGGCCTGCGCGGTGCCGGCAACGAAGGCGGCGGCAAGGGCGGCGGCGGTGATCAGGGTCTTGGCGAAGAGGTTCGAGGTCATGATGTTCTCCATTCACTTTGAGGATCCGCGCTGGGGCGGAATCGAATCGGTACGCTTTGGAAGCCTTCGTTCTTTCTGGACGGGCGCTCGAGCAGGATTTGCACGTCCATCAACGTGTGCCCGCACCCTCCGGCCCAAAAGGGAATCGCCGAAATGCCAGCAACAAGGATTTACAACGTTTTACTTCAGGCAGCATGAAATCACTCCTACGATGATATTTGCGGGATGCAGTACAGGGTCCTCGCTACCACCGGAGCAAGAGATGCGCAAAGTCCTCACGATGACGTTACTTATCGCCGCCGCGACGGCTTCAGGCTTGAGCTATGCCCAGCAAAAGAAGTTCGACCCGTACACCGACGGCGCCAAGGCAGGCAAGGCCGACCCCTATACGGACGGCGCGAAATCCGGCAAGTTCGATCCATACACGGATGGCGCCAAGCAATCCACCCAGATGGACCTGAATGCCAACCAGGCCAAGCCCGACCCGTACACCGACGGTGCCAAGGCTGGCAAGGCCGATCCCTATACGGACGGCGCGAAGGCCGGCAAGGCCGACCCCTATACGGACGGCGCGAAGTCTTCCAAGTAATTGGCATCCGCGTTGCCGCTCCGCAAGCGGCAACGCATATCCACCATGGCGCGCCTACCGCAGCGAACCCGCGCGGCCTCCTCCCCTAGCCGCGCGGCCTGCACTTATGCCTGTCGCGRCTTCATCCGTGCAACCCCTGCAAAAAGGCAAGCAAGTCTGCATTGACCTGCTCTGCGTTGACCGCGCACATCCCATGCGATGCGCCCGGGCAGACCTTCAGCGTCGCGTTTCTGACCAGCCTGGAGGCCAGCATGGCCGCCGCCCCGATCGGCACGATCTGGTCGGCGTCACCATGCAGGAACGGCGTCGGCACGATTCCGATTGCCGCCCCGCAAGCCGTGGCGCCTAGCCAGCCAGGACGCGCTTGGGCGCATGGGGCCGGCCCCCGTAGCCAAGCAAGATTTCCGTACCGCGCTGCGAAGCCAGGATGGCGTGCGAACTGTGTTCCCGCATGGCGGTTTCGTAACTGCCGATGGCCGCGCGCAGCGAACAGTGGCCGGCGGCGGCCTCGCCCAGTTGCCGCGCCAGCAGGTAGGCATCGTGCAGCGCCGCATTCGCCCCCAGGCCACCTGCGGGACTCATCGCATGGATGGCATCCCCCAGCACCGTGACCGCATTGGTCGGCCAGGCCGGCGGCACGTCTGCCGTCCTGACGGGCAGCATGGCCAGCGAGGCGCGATCGCCCAGCTGGAACAGCGCCCGCAGCCCGCTGTGCCAGTCTGCCGTGACGCGCTCGATGCGCGCGGCGAGTTCGTCCTGGCGCAACGCATCGCCACCCTCCCAGCCGATGCCAAGGCTCTCGCGGGCGCCGACGATGGCCCAGTAGAGATAGTCCTCGCACTCGCCCAGGCGGTAGCCCGTGGACTGCGGCCGGAACCGCATCGGATCGATGATGACCGCGAGGCCATCGCCGAAGACGATAGAAGTCCTGTCCCGCAGCACGCCGGAGATCCGCGCCAGCGCGGCAGGCGTCGGGCAAGTCTTGCCATAGAGGCAGGCGCACCCGGTATCCGCCGGGGTGGCGCCCGGCAAACGGCGCCGGCGCACCTGGGAATTGACGCCATCCGCCGCCACCAGCACGTCCGAGACGGCGGATGAACCATCCGCAAACACGGCGGCCACGCGCCCGTCTTCGCACTCCCGGTAACGCACGCACGCCTTGCCGAAATGCACACGGTCCTCGATGCCGCACAGCAGGACTTCGCGCAGCGTCTGGCGGTTCACGCTCAGGTCGTCCTCTTCAACATTTCCAGCGCCTTCGTTCCCGGCCCGCCGCCACGACTCCACCCACATTCCGGTCACGGCATCGAGCCCTGTGTCAACCACATTGACGCCCTCCACGGGCATCGCGCCGGTTGCCTTGAACAAGGCGAAAAGGTCTGCCGGCAAGCAGGCCTTCAAGGCTTGCTGGCCCCGATGATCGATGCGGATGCGGTAGCCCTGCGTGCGGCTGGCCAGTGCCGCATCGCGCTCGTAGACATCGAAGGCGATGCCATGCCTCCTGAGCCCTTGCGCCAGGCACAAGCCGCCCAGGCCGGCGCCGACGATGGTGATGTGCATGGGCCTCGCCATCAAGGCGCGCTGCGCCGCCACAGCGCCCGCCCGGCGTTCAGCGCGCGGGGCCATCTTGCACTCCGGCAACCGCATTCGCCGTGGTCGTGGCAGCCAGGGCATCGTTGCCCAGCGCCAGCGCTTCCGCCATGGTGGCGGCCATCGCCACGGGCACGCCAAAGGCCTTGACCGCCATCTGCGCCTGCTCGGCCATTGCCGCCCGCTTGTCCGGGTCGGGTTCGATATGGATCAGCGCCCTGCAGCTTCTCCCGAGTGGCGCCTTGTGCTGTTTGAGCCATAGCGCGCGTTGCTTGCGGTCCTCGTGCGCTTCTTCGCCCCGCGCGGCATGGATCAGCACAAAGACCCGGTCCTGCCCGACCAGGGCCGTCATCTCGTCGCGCCACCGGGCGGCGTAGCCTGGCAGCATGGCTTCGGCGCGGCCGACCACGAGGGGGAAGTTCGATACGTCGTAGATGTGGAAGCTGGAAGCCTGTGCTTGCATGTCGCTCTCCTGCGCTGCGGGTAAAAGTTGACGCGTTGAATAAGGCGCCTCGCATGCAGTATCCAGTGGAAGCGGGTAGACTCGATAACGTTATCACGCCTAAAAATATTGAATTCCGGCCATGCCTTCCCGCCCAGCCCATCCTGCGGTCCCTAACGCTGACGACGCGTCCCTGCAGGCGGAAACCCAGACCCTGCTCGCCTCCTTTGCCGACTCGAGCGAGCAAGCGGGCGGCCCTGCCCTGATCGCCATGCGCGGTGCCGACAGGACCGACAACGAATTCCGGCTTGGCACGCGTGAGCTGGACTGGCATAGCCACGTGCGCGGCCAGTTGTTCTGCATCGACAACGGCCTGGTGCATGTCCGCACCCGCCACGGCTCCTGGCTGCTGCCCGCCCAGCGCGCTGGCTGGATGCCGCCGGGCGAGACGCATCGCGTCACCATCAGCGGCGTGCTGGGCGGCTGGAACGTGTGGATTGCCCCCTCCGCGGCGCAGGACCTGCCGCGCCTGCCTTGCGTATTGGGAACCAGCGAACTGATGCGCGCGCTGATCAGCCGTGCTGCGTCCTGGCCCTCGCCTTTCGCGCCGGATCCTGCGCAGGAGCGCATTGCCGCGGTACTGCTCGACGAGATCCGGCAGGCGCCGCGCGAGCCCCTGCATCTGCCCTTGCCAACCGACCGGCGCGCGCTGCGGATCAGCAATGCCATCCTGGGATGCCCGGATGACCATCGCAGCCTGGTGGAGTGGGCAGACTGGGCGGGCATGTCGCCGCGTACGCTATCCCGCCTGTTCCTTGGAGAGACTGGCCTGAGCTTTGCCCATTGGCGCCAGCAGGCTCGCCTGACCCTGGCGCTGGAACGGCTCGCACGCGGCGAAGCCGTGGCCGCTGTGGCCGAGACCCTGGGCTACGCCACGCCGAGCAACTTCATCGCCATGTTCCGCCGTGCTTTTGGCGACTCGCCGGCCCGGTATTTTGCGAACCGCGGACTGGGTGGCTAGCTACCGGAAGCGGCCCGTTCCTCGCCCTCACTCCCGCCCCGGCGGCTCACTGAAAATCCGTAGATTCTGACCTTGAATTTATCTGACTTATCAAATAACATCCATCCAGCAAACAGGAGGCGCCCATGAAGCACTACACCAGAGAGAACTTTCGCCTCACGCAGAGCGTGGGGTTCTTCCTCAACAAGGCCCGCAACCTTGTGCTGATGGAAATGGACGCCGCCCTCAAGGAACTGGATATCACCGCCCAGCAGATGGGCATCCTGCTGTCGCTGTCCCGAGGCGTCGCCACCACCCCGTTCGAACTCAGCAAGCTGCTGGTGATCGACACCGGCCTGATGACCCGCATGCTCGACAAGCTGGAGCACAAGGGCCTGCTGACCCGCTCGCGCAGCGTGGACGACCGCCGCGTGGTCAACCTGGAGCTGACCGCCAAGGGCCATGGCGTTGCCGAACAGATCCCGGAGATCGCCCCCGAGGTGCTGAATGCGCGCCTGAAGGATTTCACCAAGAGCGAGTTCGACGAGTTCATCCGCCTGCTCGGCAAATTCTCGGCCGCCTGAGCGCATCATTTTTAATTATTTAAAAGCGCGCGACAATTTCCTTGCGCCGGTGCCGGGCAAAATCATGCCGTGCCCCGATGCGCGTGCTGCTACCCTGGCCTTCGCCGGTTTTGCAGTGGTGTTCTTCATTCGCTCGGGCTACACCACCACCGTGGACACCTTGACGCTGGTGCCGCCCGCGTTGCGGCAAGGCATTCCGACCGCGCCCGCCAGGTGGTAGATGATGGGCGGCAACATCTGCGCCACGCCCGCAGCGATGATGAAAAAGCTGAAGGTCCGCTCTGCCGCCGCGGGATCGAAGGACACAGGATCAGAGCGCAGCGCGCGCATACGTTCCAGATTGCCAAGCACGGGCTCCGCCAGCGCCCGGTCGCTATCGGCATAGCGGCAAATTGTCATGCCGGATCCGAGCCTCGCCATCGGTCTTTATGTTGCATTTAAAATGCTTGTTTTATAGAATCGTTATCAGGTTGCTGCGCCGCACGATATGAAGCGCCGGTAACACCGGTAACGCCGGTTGGCAAGCGAGGCCGCTGCGACACCGCCTTGGCGGCTGCCGCATCCCGAATTCCACCCGACACATTGAGAGCCGAACCATGCTGCCCCTTGCGCAAAACCAGCCACCGGCAAGCCACGCCACCACGCGCTATCACGGCCATCCCGTCCTTGCGCTGGCGTTCCGGCCGTTCTACCTGCTGGCGGCCGCCTTTGCCGTGGTGGCCGTTGGCGTCTGGACCGCGATCTACCTGGGCTGGTGGCCCCATGCCGGTGCGCAGCCGGCCATGGGCGGCATGCTGTGGCACGCGCACGAGATGGTGTTCGGCTTTGCCGCCGCGATCGTGGTCGGCTTCCTGTTCACTGCCGGCAAGAACTGGACAGGCCTGCAAACACCGCAGGGCGGCTTGCTGGCCTGCCTCGCTGCCGTCTGGCTAGCGGCGCGCGTGCTGATGTGGACGGGCGCTGAATGCGGTGTTCCATGTGGCGCTGGCCAACGGCGCCGTGCTGCTCGCGCTGCAAAGCGCCGATGCGGGGATCGGGCTGATCGTCATCTTCATTACCGTGATCGGCGGGCGCGTGATCCCGATGTTCACCGCCAACACGGTCCCAGGGGTACGCATCCGGCGCTCGGCGGCTATCGAGCGCAGCGTTGTGGCGCTGACGCTGGCCGCGATGACCGCCTGCACGCTGGCGCCGCGCGGCATGGCCACCGCCGCGATCGCGCTGCTGGCCGCGCTGGCGCAAGCCGTGCGACTGGGCGGCTGGAGCTCGCGGCGCACGGCAGGCAAGCCCCTGATCGCCATCCTGCACCTCGCCTACGGCTGCCTGCCGCTGGGCCTGCTCTTGCTGGCGGCCGCCGCACTTGGCTGGGCCGACCGCTCGACGGCCTTGCACGCGCTCACCGTGGGCGCGATCGGTTGCGCCATCCTGGGGATGATCACGCGCACCGCGCTGGGCCATACGGGCCGCAAGCTGGAGGCCGGCCAGATGGAGAAAGCGGCTTATGCGTGCATCGGCACGGCTGCCCTCTTCCGCGTCCTGGGGCCGCTATTGCTGCCGCAATACAAGCCGTTCTGGATAGCCGGGGCCGCTGCGCTGTGGATGGCGGCGTTCTTGCTTTACCTGGTGAAATACACGCCCTACCTGACCAGGCCACGCGCCGACGGGCGGGACGGCTGAGCGGCCAGGGCCCGGGCCAAGCCCCCCTCCAGCGCCCCTTCACCGATGGCATGAGCGGCTACTAAAATCAATGAACTTTTCTCCGTCTCAGGTAGCCAGCAAATGGACGTCCATTTGACTATTCACGGCCGGCAGGGCCTGGCCGGCCAGCTTTATCGCCAGTTGCGCGCGGGTATCGTCGACGGACGGCTGGCGCCGGGCGAGAGACTGCCGTCTACCCGCGACCTCGCCACGCAGCTCGGCATCTCGCGCAAGACCACGCTCGATGTGTTCGAGCGGTTGATTGCCGAGGGCTACCTGCGCTCGCGCGCCGGCGACGGCACCTTCGTGGCGCACGAGATGACCCGCCTGGCACCGGCGCCGGCACCGGTCTCCCCGAGTCCCGGCTCCGGCTCGATCTGGGAGACGTTGCCGGACGCCTTGCCGATGACGGCGCCCGGCGCGGCGCCCGCGTTCGACTTCGTGGGCGGCATCACAGACAAGGCCTTGTTTCCCTTCGATAAATGGCGCAGTTGCGTGAGCCACGCGCTGCGCATGCAGGCCCGCGGACGCGGCACCTACCGGGATCCCGCCGGGGAGCAGGAGCTGCGCCTGGCGGTCTCGCGCTACCTGGCTTTCAGCCGCGCCGTGGCCAGCAACTGGCAGGACGTCATCGTGACGCAAGGCGCGCAGCAGGCGATCGACCTGATGGCACGGGTCGTGATCCGCCCAGGCGATGTGGTGGCGGTGGAAGATCCCGGCTACCCGCCCGCGCGCATCGCATTTTCCGCGCTCGGCGCGCAGGTGGCGCACGTCCCGGTCGATGCCGAGGGGCTGGTGGTGGACGCCCTGCCCGGCAACGCACGCATTGTCTACGTCACGCCCTCGCACCAGTTCCCGCTGGGCATGGCCATGAGCATTGAGCGCCGCGTCGCGCTGCTGGAATGGGCGCAACGCCGCGGTGCGCTGCTGCTGGAAGACGACTACGACGGTGAATTCCGCTTCATGGGCCGCCCGATGGAGTCGCTCAAGAGCCTGGACAAGACCGGCGTGGTGGCGTACGTGGGCACCTTCTCCAAGACGATCTTTCCCGAACTGCGCATTGGCTACGTGATCCCCCCGGCACCGTTGGCCACAGCGGTACGCCGCGCCAAGCAGGTCGGCGACTGGCATAGCTGCACCATGACGCAGACCGCCCTCGCCAAGTTCATGCTCGACGGCTATTTCGGCAAGCATCTGCGGCGCATGCACAAGGAATATGCCGCGCGCCGGACCGCGCTGCTTGCGCACCTGGACGGCCCGCTGAGCCGCTGGTTCACGGCGCTCGCGCCGGCCGCCGGCATCCACCTGGTTGCCCGGCTGAAGACGGAGCAGGATGAGCAGGCGCTGATCGCACGTGCCGCCGCCGCATCCATCGGCCTGTACGGCATCTCCGGCATGTACGCAGGGCAACGGCCAACACCCGGGATCCTGTTTGGCTATGGCGGCATCGGCGTGGCCGACATTCACGCCGGCATGGAAAAACTGGCCGGGGCGATGGATGGCCATCACTGGCTACCTTAAATTACAAAAAAGTGGCTATTTTTTATAACCAGTTGCCGTCCTAATCTTGTTCCTGTCGCGCAGCCAACCCGGCGGCGCAAACCAGGAGCAAACCATGGAACAACGTCTCGACTTCTACAAAGCCAGCCCCGCCACCATCAAGGCGCTGATCGGGCTGGAGGAACGCATCGGCAAGAGCGGACTGGAACAGCCGCTGGTGGAACTGGTGCGCCTGCGGGCTTCGCAAATCAACGGCTGCGCCTATTGCATCGACTTGCACACCACCGACGCGCGCAAGGGCGGCGAAGACGACCGCCGCCTGGCCACCCTGTCGGTCTGGCGCGAAACGCCCTTCTTCTCCGCGCGCGAGCAAGCCGCGCTGGCCTGGACCGAGGCAGTCACGTTGGTCGCGCAGGACCACGTGCCCGACGCCGCCTGGGAAGCCGTCCGCCCGCACTTCAGCGACGCCGAGCTGGTCGACCTGACGCTGCTGATCTCCGCGATCAATAGCTGGAACCGCTTCGCCATCTCGTTCCGCAAGACGCCGGCCTGAGCCAGGGG
>NZ_JBFTLX010000013.1:0-55935 GCF_056396665.1 Cupriavidus sp. 05T313
GCGTCGCCCAGTCCCGGACCTGCATCTTGCCGGTGTACTCGGCAAGCGGATAGAGATTCACGCCGGCAAGGGAGGCCTGCACCGCCTGCTTGTCGGCGGCGGCATCGTCCTGAAACACGCGTGGGATAAACACCCCGGTATTGCTCCTGGCGCGGAACACCTTGGTAATCCCCTTCGGCACCGTGCCTTTCCAGTCGGGCCCGACCAGCAGGTAGAAGCCCGGCTTGGTACCGTACATCTTGCCGAACTCGGCGAAGCTGTCGGTGCGCAGGTCCACTACCTGGTAGACCCAGAACCGCTTGCCGAAGTCCGGCACCTGCACGACAACGGGGCTCTGGTCGAGTGCCAGCACGCTGAAGCCATAGACCACGTCCTGGTTGGGGCAGGCCACCAGGCGCTCGTCGGGCGCGATGTAGTCCGTCAGCATCGACAAGCGGTTGGATGGCGCGATCGGCACGGTACCGCCCATCAACCCGGGTTCGGGGAGGTCCTTGAATGCCAGGCGGCGGTTGTAGATATTGGTCATCGGCCACGCCCAGAAATAAATATTCCTGGYGGCCATCTGCAGATAGGCATCGGTCATCTTCGTGCCCGGTACCGGCCCGGCCACCTCGGCCGAAGCGCCTTGCGTCGGCTGCGCCTCGGCGTGGACCGCGTCCGCGGCCACCAACGCCAGCACCATCGAGAGGAGTGAAGAGGACAATTTTGTGCGCAACAGGCTATTCATTTGATGTGACCTCAAGGGAATCAGGTTGCCAGGCCGGAGGACAGCGCGGTGCCGAGCCCGTGCAGGCCAGCAGCACGCACGCCCCTCCCGCAACCGTCGACAGTTATCGCACCAGCCGGATTGGGGCAGGGAACCACTCGCCTCGCTGAACGTCCTCCTTTGGGACATAGGTGCGGAAGTTCAGCGAGAAGCCCTTGCCCTGCGGCGTGGGCAGCCAGTTGCTTTGCGGCACGTTGGCGGGCCGCGCCGGTGCCAGCCAGATGCTGGTACTTCCATCCGCATTGGCTTTCAGATGAGACACGTTGTTCAGGTTATAGCGATTGATCGGATTGGGCGCTACGCGATAATCCGGCACGCTGTACAGCGTCACGGACCAGAAGCCATTGACGTGCGTATCCGGCTTTTCGCCTTTCGGGAACCGGATTTCGTAGGTCTTGCTGCCGTCGAGCGGTTGCTTGTCGCTGTCGGTCTGACCGATAAAATAGATGGCCTCGCTGATTGCATTGGCCCACAGTCCACCATAGTTGATGATGTCGCGCGCCATGATGTCATTGCCGAACGTCCCGGCCACGTACGTCACCGACCATCCGCCTTTCTGGGTGCCGAATCCCTTGGCGCCCGCCAGGAATGCCGGGATCGCCCTAGTCTTGACGACTTCGTCCACCCGTTTGCGCGCGGTGTCATTTCCCGTCATATAGCTGGCCACATTGAGGGCCAGGGCCTGGTACTCGGGCGCCTTCGGCATGACATCGGGATAGGTGGCCAGTACTTCAGCTACGTTGTCGAAGATCGCCGCGCCAATCGGGGCGGCCGGTGTAAAGGCCGGCACCGGGTGCGGCGGATCGATACTGATGCCAGCGGGAACGTCCAGCGTGAACTGATTCTGCAGCCGCCTGGCGGTCGCAGGCGTACCCTTGAGCTCCACGCGCGCCAGCATCTTTGCCTTGGCCGACGGCAATTCGATCCTGACCGCCCCTGCCGGCACCGGGGGATTGGTCCCCTTGATCACCAGTGCGAACTTGCCATACGGGTGATTCGGATACGTCCGCTCGTTGATATTGGCAATGACTTCGCCCCATCCGTCGAGTAATTGGGCCGTGTAATAGCGCCCCTTGACCTGTGGCACGTTCAGGATGACGGCATGATCCTTGTCCGCGGCGAGCCAGGCCTCCAGATAGGCTACATCCATGTTTGGATTCACAAATTCGGCGGAGCCGAGGGGGTTGTACTTGATCTTGTTGTAGCCAACCTTCTCGACGTTGATATCGTAGTTCTCCTGCTGCAGCACCARATAGCGCCCGTACAAGTAGGTCCATGCCGCAACGATCTGGTCATCGGAGGGGGCCGATACGCTCGCCGTCGCGCTGTTCGCGGTAGCGCTCTTGCCAGGCGAACTGCAGGCCGTCATGCCCAGGCTTATGAAGCCTGCTGCGATTGAGGTAAAAATCCAATTGGGAGCGCGCATGGTGTTTGTTCTTTCGTTCCGGTTCTTTTGGGTTGTTTTGTGGCGTATCCGCAGCGAAGACGCGGGCCTCCCACTATGGCCGAGGACGGAGGTGGGGAGAACCAAGAAATTTTTCGGGCGATTTAAGTCTTTTCGTTTGCAGGTCGGCCACCCCATCCGCCGCACGCTTGCGCGCGCTCGTGATATTTCCAGCTTCCTGTAGCCGGAGATGGAAGTTCAAGGTTCACGATCCCGAACCAGCGGGTCTACACTACAAAAATCAGTTAGCCTGATGCGGGTACATCCATGAGCGCCGACGCGCATGACCACTCCGAGCTGTCGCCGATCCAACTGCGGGTGCGCGCGCTCGAGACGATTCTGACCGAGAAGGGCTACGTCGACCCTGCTGTCCTCGACCTTATTGTCGAGCGATACCAGACCAAGATTGGCCCTCACATCGGAGCTCGAGGGGTCGCCCGGGCCTGGCTCGATCCAGAGTTCAAGGCCGTGCTGCTGGCGGATGCGACAAGAGCGATCACCGCGCTCGGCGTCGTCAGCCAAGTGGGCGACCATCTGATCGCGGTGGAGAACACGCCCGGGCATCACAACATGGTCGTCTGCACGCTGTGCTCGTGCTACCCATGGGACGTGCTCGGGCTGCCTCCGGTCTGGTACAAGTCGGCCGCCTATCGCTCGCGTGCTGTGTCAGATCCGCGCGGCGTGCTGGCCGACTTCGGTGTCATACTGCCGGAAGCCACGCAGATCCGTGTCTGGGACTCGACCGCGGAGACCCGCTTCCTCGTGGTACCACCGCGCCCCGCCGGCACCGAAGGCTGGCCCGAGGAACGCCTGATGCGGCTCATCACTCGTGACTGCATGATAGGCACCGGCCTGCCCCTGCGCCCCGAGGAGATATCGCCATGAACGGCGTTCACGACATGGGCGGCATGCACGGCTTCGGCAAAGTGCATCCCGAGGCTGACGAACCTCCGTTCCACGCACAGTGGGAGGAGCGGGTGCTGGCCATGCAGCGGGCCATGCGTTTCACGCGCGCCTGGAACATCGACATGTCTCGCGACGCGCAGGAGCGGCTGCCTGCCGCGGTCTACCTGTCTGTGTCCTACTACGAAAGATGGGCATTGGGAATCGAGCGCAATGCGGTCGAGCGAGGACTGATCGGCGCCGATGAAATCGCCGCAGGGCATGCCATGCATCCGGGCAAGCCCCTCGAACGGGTCATGACGACGAACGACATCGGGCACGCATTCACCCGAGGCACCTTCTGTCGCCCGCCCAAGCGGCCGGCCAGGTTCAAACCGGGCGAGCGAGTGCGCACGAAGAACATCAACCCGCCCACGCACACGCGCTTGCCGCGGTACGCGCGCGGCCGTGAAGGAACGATCGAGGCAATCCGGGGTTGCCACGTTTTTCCGGACTCCGTCGTGGCCGGTGCGGGAGAAGACCCGCAGTGGCTCTACACCGTCGTCTTCGAAGGCCGCGAGCTCTGGGGAGCGGAGACCGACGCCACGCTCACCGTCTCGATCGAGGCATTCGAGCCCTACCTCGAACCAGCATGAAATGAAGGTCGATCCAGTCGCAGTGCGTGATGCCGCCGAGGCCCTACCGGGCGTTCCCCGTGACAACGAAGGCCCGGTGTTCCGCGAACCGTGGGAGGCGCAGGTTTTTTCTCTGGCATTGGTCTTGCACCAGCGGGGCCTCTACACCTGGCGTGAATGGGCTGCAGCGCTGGCAGAAGAGATCAGGCGCGCACAGCTTGCCGGCGATCCGGATACGGGCGAGACCTACTACCTGCACTGGCTCGCCACGCTCGAGCGCCTGGTGGCAAGCAAAGGCGTCGCGAGCCTGGAGACGCAGGCGCGCTATCGCAAAGCGTGGCACTACGCGGCGCGTCGCACGCCTCACGGCAAGCCTGTTGAACTCTCGCTTGGCGATTTCCCGGAAAACGGGGATTTGTGAGTCGATGTCCATTGCGCGCCGGCTCTCCGGCAGTGGAACCGTCTTGTCGATCTACCGTCCGGTACGCATGGCGGCGCCAACATTAATCTCAACGGCGCGATCTTCGACGCGTTCGACTTCTCGTTCGCGTCCCTCTGAACCGGAGAAGCAAAGTGCCAAACGTAACGTCCGACGGTGTTTCGATCCACTACGCGGTCAAGGGCCAAGGTTCGCCCGTGCTTCTTCTGGCGGGGCTTGCGGGAGTGGGCGCATCTTGGGGCCCACAGATCGATCTGTTCGCCGAGCACCACCAAGTGATCGTACCCGATCACCGCGGCACCGGCGCGTCCGAGCACACCGCACGCGCCATGACGATGACACAACACGCGCTGGACATGGCGCGGGTCATCGAGGCGGTCGGGTGCGGGCCGGTCCACGCGCTCGGCTCCTCGACCGGCGGCGCCATCGCGCAATTGCTGTCGATCCATCACCGCGAACTATTACGCAGCGCGACAATTGTCTCTTCGATTGCACGCGCGGACGCGTTCTACCGTCGCCAGTTCGACATGCGGCGACGCATGTTGACCGATTCCGGCCTGCGCGCGTCCACCGAGGCCAACGCACTATTCCTCTTCGATCCGAAATTCATGCGCGAGCACCCGGAGCAGGTGCAGGCGTGGGTGAACGCTACAGCGGCCGGCACATTCGAGCGGGAGATCAGCTTTGCCCGGATCGACATGATCGTGGGGCACGACGCCTTCGATGATCTTCCGTCGATCGCGACGCCGACGCTGGTGCTGGTGGGCGAGCGCGACTTCTGCGCCCCGCCGTACTTCTCCGCGGAGCTTGCAGAGCGGATTCCGGGAGCCGAGTTTGCCATCCTGGACGGTGGTCATTTCATCTTCCTGGAGAAGCCCGAACTACTGCACGACACTGTTGAGGCCTTCATCGCCAGGCACGAACGATGATCAGCTCGGCACTCTGACGGAAGGCGGGCGCCTCCCGCTAGAGTGCCGGTGCGAGCTGGCCGTAGTCCGGCCGCAGGCATTCGCTGTGCATTTCCCATGCTACGCAAAACGCTGCGGGATCCTGGCGCCGAAGTCAGAAAACATCTGGGCTATGCCGCAGCTGGAGTTTTTGACTCGTGGAATTGATCGACCAAAAAATCAATGAACGCTCTGGCACGCGCCGTTTGATTGCGCCGATTCGAGTAGTAGACAAACAGGTCCGCCGACGGGAGGACAAAGTCCGGCAGCACAACCCTCAGCCTGCCACTCTCGAGATACTTCGCCAGATCCCACTCCGAACGGATAAGGATGCCGTGGCCATCAAGTGCCCAGCCGAGGACGATATCGCCATCGTTGCTCGACAGCACCCCATCAACTTTGACGATCTCGGTTTGCTCATGGTGCGTAAACCGCCAGATACCGTATGCATCATCGTTCTGCCGATGGATGATGCAGCGATGGTCGGCGAGATCGGCAAGGCTAGCCGGGGTGCCATATCTCTCGAGATAGACCGGTGAGGCGCACAGAAACCGTCGGTTCGACATGATGCGTCGCGCGTTGAGCCGTTTGTCAGGCAGCGAGCCGAAACGAATGGCCAGATCGAAGCTACTCTCGACGAGGTCGATTGGCCTGTCGGTGACGTCCAGTTGCACTGTGACAAGGGGATAACGCCTGGCGAACTCGGAGACGAGCGGTGCAATGGTCGTGCGGCCGAAACCAAGGGTTGCATTCACGCGAAGTATCCCGCGCGGCACGGCACTGCTGCTCGACACTTCATTTTCCATCTCTCGGACCTGGGCAAGTATCCGCGTCGCATGGAGGAGGTAGGTCTCGCCTTCATTTGTCAGGCTGATGCTGCGGGTTGTGCGGTTGACTAGCCGTACACCCAGCCGGTCTTCCATCTGGGCAAGCCGCTTGGTGGCCGCCGGCGGCGTCAGGTCAAGCGCCCGCGCGGCAGCCGAAAGATTGCCATGGCGGGCGATAAGCACGAAGAACTCCAGTTCGGAAGCGAGATTGGTCTTCACTCAAAGTGAATAATCAAATGACTTGTGGTGAATTTTAAGACACCTTCCCGCACCTATGCTAGTGGCTCACATAGCTTATGCATCCGCCGAACCGGGTGCCTTAGGAGACACATCATGAAAATCGTCGATATTCGCGAAAAAACGTTGCCGATCAACTCGCCGATTCGTAACGCTTACATCGACTTCAGCAAGATGACCCTCAGTCTGGTCGCCGTCATCACTGACGTCATCCGCGACGGCAAGCCGGTGGTGGGCTACGGCTTCAACTCCAATGGCCGCTATGGCCAGGGGAAGCTGATGCGCGAGCGCTTCATCCCGCGCGTGCTGGAGGCGGCAACCGAATCCCTGCTTGACGCAAGCGGCAACAACTTCGATCCGCACAAGATCTGGGACACCATGTTCACCAATGAGAAGCCGGGCGGGCACGGCGAACGCTCGGTCGCCATCGGCACCATCGACATGGCCGTCTGGGACGCGGTAGCCAAGATCGAGGGCAAGCCCTTGTTTCAATTGCTGGCCGACCGCTATGGCAACGGTACGCCCGATCGCAAGGTGTTCGTCTACGCCGCGGGCGGCTACTACTACCCCGGCCAGGACCACAACAAGCTCAAGGACGAAATGCGCAGCTACATCGACCGCGGCTATACCGTGGTCAAGAAGAAGATTGGCGGCGCGACGCTTGACGAGGACCTGCGGCGAATCGACTCGATCCTGAGCGTGCTTCAGGATGGTCAAAAGCTCGCGGTGGATGCCAACGGCCGCTTCGACCTGGACACTGCGGTTCAATATGCCAAGGCGCTGTCACAGTACGACCTGTTCTGGTACGAGGAACCGGGCGACCCTCTGGATTTCGAGTTGCAGGCGACGCTGCGCAATTACTACACCAATCCGATGGCCACCGGCGAGGACCTGTTCTCGATGCAGGATGCCCGCAACCTGATTCGCTATGGCGGCATGCGCCCCGACCGCGACTGGTTGCAGTTCGACTGCGCGCTGAGCTACGGCTTGGTCGAATACCTGCGGACCCTCGACATGCTCAAGGAACACGGCTGGTCGGCGAGCCGTTGCATTCCGCATGGCGGTCACCAGATGTCGCTGAATATTGCCGCCGGCCTTGGCCTGGGCGGCAACGAGAGCTACCCGGATCTGTTCCAGCCTTTCGGTGGTTTCCCCGATGGGGTCAAGGTTGACAAGGGTTACGTCACGATGCCCGATCTGCCTGGTATCGGCTTCGAAGGCAAGTCCGACCTCTATAGCGTCATGCAGGAACTGTCGTCTTGAACGCGTAGTTGCAACGGCCATACGGCCATACGGCCATACGGCCATACAAGAGGAGACAAAGATGCTAAAACAGCGCGCGGTTGCCCGCAGTGCAGTATTGATACTAGTCTGCGGCGCTATTGCCGCCCCTACGTCCGCGCTCGCGGAGTATCCGGAGAAGCCCGTCACACTAGTCGTACCATTCGTAGCCGGTGGTCCCAGCGACAAGATTGCGCGCGATGTCGCGGAAGCCTTGCGCAAGTCATTGGGCCAACCGGTGTTGGTGGAGAACACAGCGGGCGCGGGCGGAACCATAGGCACCGCACGCGTGGCGCGCGCCAACCCCGACGGTTACACCCTTCTGGTGCACCACATCGGGCTGGCGACCGCGCCGTCCTTGTACAAGAAACTGGGCTACAAGACGGGGGATCTGGAGTTCCTGGGCCTGATCAACGAAGCGCCCTCAACGCTCATCGGCAAACCTGGTCTGGCCCCGAACACACTTGCCGAGCTTCGCAAAACCATTGCGGACAGTGGGGGCAAGCTCAACCTCGCCAATGCCGGCGTTGGATCGGCATCGCATTTGTGTGGCCTTATGCTGCAGAATGCCCTGAAGAGCAACATGACATTTGTGCCATATAAGGGCACCGCGCCGGCTATGTCCGATCTGATGGGCGGACAGGTCGACCTGATGTGCGAGCAAGCGACCAACAGCACGCCGCAGATCGAGGCAAAGAAAGTCAAGGCTTACGGCGTAAGTAGTCTGCAGCGCTCCACGGTACCTGCCTTGGCAAGCATCCCGACACTCAGCGAAAGTGGCTTGCCGGGTTTCAATTTCACGGTGTGGCACGGCCTCTATGCTCCACACGGAACGCCGCCCGCGGTGCTGAACAAAATTAACGCAGCTCTGCGCACTGCGCTGAAGGATCCGGCCCTCATCAAGCGGGAGGAGGGGCTAGGCATCACAGTGATCAGCGACGCGCGGCTATCCCCGTCCGGGCACAAGAAGTTCTTTGACAGCGAGGCCAATCGCTGGTCGAAGATCATCAAGGATGCGGGCATTCAGCCGGAGTGAGAAAACCTCCATGTCGTACAGCCTTCTTAAGGTGGCGGCGGGTAACAATATCGCAATCGATCCGGTGCAGTAAAAATCCCGTGACTCATAAATTGTGCTTCGTTAGGCGCATGATGCTTTTCGTCCCTCGAAAGTCGCCAAAGATGCAAGGTGATTTAGGGTACGCAAGGGCAAGCGGCGCCCTGCAGAGTGGATCCTGTGCAACGCTCGCTGAACCAATCAAGCGAGGGCCCTTTGACCGTGAGTGGATTCGCGACTACACTCGCCGCGTAGTGTTTCCGGAACTGGGTCATCCGGGAAAAAAAAGAAAAGGAGCGCGAGCATGGGCCACAGAAGCCCGGCGGTGCGATATAGCCGAAAACATTGGCTATTTCGGGAGTTGGGGGTAGCCACGCGGTGCGGTGGCTGGGGTCGACACGCTCGGCTCGGGGGCGGCTTTACGCTCATCGAGTTAATGATCGCCGTGGCAATCATCGGCATCCTCGCGGCCATTGCCTATCCCTCCTATATCCAATTCGTAGTGCGCTCCAATCGCGCAGCGGCGGAGTCGTTCCTGCTGGAAGTCGCCAGCATGCAGGAGCGCTTCCTGGTGGACAACCGGGTCTATGCCACCACCCTGGCCGCACTCGGCTATGCGAGTCCGCCCGGCACAGTTTCCCCCAATTACCAGATTACCGTCACTGCGGTCGCAGGTCCGCCACTTGGATATGTCCTGACGGCGACGCCGCAGGGTACCCAGGCCACGAACGACGCGGCATGTGGAACGTTGACGCTGTCGAGTACCGGGGACAAGAGCGTCTCCGGTACGGGTTCGACTTGCTGGAAGTAGCCCATGCGAAATACTCATGCATCGAATATATCCGGCGCCGCAGCGGAACGCGGATTCACGCTAATAGAATTGCTGGTAACGCTGACAGTGCTTTCCATCATCGCGTTTGCTGCGGCCCCGTCGTTCTCAAGCCTGATCGCGACACAACGCGCACGCAACGCCTCGCTGGATCTTTCCGCCGCGCTGACATTGACGCGTAGCGAGGCCGTCAAGCGCAACAGCAGTGTCACCATGGCCGCCTCCGGCGCTTGGGCCGGGGGGTGGGCCGTAACCGCCGGGACCGAAAAGGTGCGCAGTTTTGGTCCATATGACGGTATTTCGATCACTGCCAGCGCGGGTAACTCCCTGGCGGTCGGTAACGACGGCAGGCCTACTGCCGGCAGCCTGACGTTCCAGGTGGCGCCGTCGGTATCACCTCAGGCGAGCTCGACGATCTGCGTACAGGTGAGCGGAACCGGCCGCGTTGCACTGGTATCCGGAGCATGTACGTGAACTCGCGCTCCCCCCATGCGCGCAATCGCTTGCGCCGGTCCTCGCAGCGTGGCGCCACGCTCATTGAGGTCCTGATATCGGTCGTGATCCTGCTGGTGGCGCTGCTGGGCACCGCAGGTCTGATTGCCCGCTCCGGCCAATCGGAAATGGAAGCCTATCAGCGTGTGCAGGCGCTGACATTGCTGCAGGACATGGCCGCCCGGCTCAACGCTAACCGTCAGGCCGCGGCCTGCTATGCCAGTGGCGCCACCATTACCACGGCGGGCAGCACTACCGTTCCCGCTCCAGCTTGCACCGTCGGTACCGCCGCGCAGCAATCCATCACGAATGCCGACCTGGCAGCCTGGGGGGCAGCATTGCTTGGCAGCGCGGAGAACAATGGCGGAAAGACGGTAGGCGCCATGATTGGTGCGCTCGGTTGTATCGAAGCCCTCGATGCTACAAACCAGATCTACCGCATCACGGTAGCCTGGCAGGGCCTCGCAAAGACGACCGCGCCGGCGCTGCCATGCGGCAACGGACAATTCGGCAATGACAGCTATCGCCGCGCGGTAAGCATTCAGGTACGCATTGGAGTTCTCTCGTGAATCGGCAGCGCAATGCGAAGCGCCACCGGCAGGGCGGCATGTCCCTGATCGAATTGATGGTCGGGATGACGCTTGGGCTACTGCTCTTGACTGCCCTGGGGAGTTTGTATTTTTCCACCACGCGGTCGCGCTCTGAGTTTTCCAATAGTGCGGAGCAGGTGGAAAACGGGCGCTATGTGGTGGACACGGTAGGTCGTGAAATCGAGCTTGCCGGCTTTTTCGGTGCCGCCAGCGTAGCCAGCGGCGCAACCGTGGCAAGCCCCGCCCTGTGCGCTACATCACCGGGCGCACTGGGTTTCGTCAACTCACCGGCGACGATGCCTCTCGGCCTTCAGGGCTACGCTCCTGGTACGGTGGCGCCATGCCTGCCGAACCTGGCTCCGGCATCGGAAATACTTGTGATAAGGCGTGTGTCGACGACGCCGGTGGCGGCGGCGACCGTCGGGCAGTCCTATATGCAGGTATCGTACTGTTCCACCGACGCCACATCGTTCGTGTTTGGCGCCAGCGCTCCGGCCTTCACCATGCGCACCAAGGCATGCGACCCGGCCGTTACCGCGGAGTTGCGCCCGGCTGTAGTCCGCATTTTTTATCTTGCAGCTTGCGATGTGTGTTCCGGCGCTGGCGACGGCGTGCCGACGCTGAAGATGGCGGAGTTGTCCGGCGGTGCCTTCCAGGTCAACTCGGTGGCGCAAGGCATTCAGGATATGCACTTGTCCTACGGTGTGGATCTCGACAACAACGGCTCCGCAGACTGCTATGTCAGCGACCCCGGTGTGAACAACAGCGCCATTTGCACCTCGGTACCCGCATACGACTGGACGACTGCCCTCACCAACTGGCAGAACGTCACGTCTGTCAGCATTAGCGTCCTTGCCCGCACGCAGCGGACCTCGCTTGGCTGGACAGACAGCCGCACCTATGATCTCGGACGGGCCACTGTCAGTGGCCCGTTCAACGACGGCTACAAACGTCATGTCTACGCCCGCGTGGCAAGGCTGGCCAATGTGGCGGGCCGCCGGGAGTAAGTCATGCTAATCGCACAGCGCCGGCAGTCCGGCGCCACCCTGATCGTTACGCTAATTTTCCTGGTGATCTTCCTGCTGATGACGATATCGCTGGTTGGCTCCAGTGTCGTCAATGTGAAGGTCGCCGCTAATCAGCAGCACGGAGTGGAGGCGCAGAATGCCGCGCAGCAAGGCATCGAGCAAGTCATTAGCAAGGACTTCACCGCCAACCCGGCGGCAGCCGCGGCCAGCGTCCCGGTCGATGTGAACGGCGACGGTAGCGCTGACTATACGGCGCAGGTCGCGGCGCCGGTGTGCCAGACCAGCAAGCCGGTAAGGAATACGGACCTGGATACGTCCAATACCGACGACGTCTCCTGTTTCGTTGGCAATGGTAACCAGGACACCGGGATATTGACGGCATCCGGAGGCGGCGGCGGAAATTCACTGTGCAACGCCACGCAATGGGACGTAAAGGCCAGCGTCAGCGATAGCGCCGCCACAGCCACCAACACCACCTTGCACCAGGGTATCTCAGTACGCGTGCCGGTCGGCACGGCATGCCCGTAAGTTTGCGGTCACGATTCAGTTTCCGATTGCTTCACCTCCGCACCTCAGGACTCACAATGCGTCAATTCGCTGAACGCGCTGCCTCGCGCATTGCCATCGCCACGTTACTCGCGCTTTCCGCCTTGCATCCGGCAATGGCGGAGGACATCGATCTGTACACTGGCTTGCAGCCCCAGTCCGGCAAGCCCAATGTGCTGATCCTGTTCGACAATGCATCGACCTGGGATGCGTCGGCCAGCTTCACCTGCTCCACATCGGGGGTCGTCTCCAGCAATAACGCAGGCAAGGACGTTGGCGCCGAGCAGTGCGCGCTCTACAACGCGGTGTCGTCGATCAAGACCAGCCCCACACTGCTGGGCAACCTCAATCTCGGCGTGATGATGTTCGGCGCCGGGGACAACGTCGGCGGCCGGTTCAAGTTCCCGTCGGCGGCGCCCTACAAGTTGCCGCTGATGGACAACAGCGGGGTCGACAGCTTCCTTAGCTATGTGAAAACAATCGACCGTCAGGCCGACAACTCGAACAACTCGCAGGTCGGTGGCGGTATGCAGGAATCGTGGGCCTACTATGCCGGCCAGACTGGCTTGTCCGGCACCAAGTACACCTCACCGATCGACAACCCCTGTCAGCGCAATTTTGTCATCTATATCGCCAACGCCGTGAACAACGGCAAGCCGCAAGACACAGGCCAGAATGTCATCAATGCCCTGGCCGCCGCAGGCGCGACTGCAACTCAGCAACAGCAGATTGTCATTCCCGCACCCGACAACAAATACCAGAGCAACTGGGGCGACGAATGGGCTCGCTTCATGTACCAGACCGACGTCCAGGGCAACATGGCCAACCGTCAGAACATCGTGACCTACACGATCGCGGTGACCGATAGCAAAAATCCTGACTATGTCCAGTTCGCGAGCAGCATGGCGACCAATGGCGGCGGCAAGACCTATGTGGTACAGCTCGGTGACGTCAATGGGCTGACGTCGGCCTTGCTGCAAATCTTCAACGAGGTGCAGGCCATCAACAGCGTCTTTGCCTCGGTCAGCCTTCCGGCCTCCGTCAATGCCCAGGGTCAGTTCCTCAACCAGGTCTATGTGGGTATGTTCCGCCCGGATGCCACCGCGGCACCGCGGTGGCAAGGCAATCTCAAGCAGTATCAGATCGGCTATGACGCCAGCGGCAACATCGTGCTGCAGGATGCCAAGGGCAACGCTGCCATCAGCAACGCGGCGACGGGCTTTATCTCTCCGAACGCTGTCAGTTTCTGGACGACGGAGCCGCCGCTTTCCTTCGGCGCGACCGGCTATGGGGCCAGCGCGGTCAGTAGTTGGCCGGCCACGGGATACTGGAAGAACAGCCCGTCGAGTGTCGGGTGGGGCCTTGATTCCCCTGACGGGGAGGTTGTGGAAAAGGGTGGTGCGGGCGAGATGCTGCGCGCACAGTTGCTGACCAGCCAGACCGGCCGGCAACTGATAACCTGCAACGGTGCGGGTAGTTGCCCAACTAGCGCGGCGATGCCGTCATTCGATAGTTCCAACACATGGCTGAAGGACACGAGTTCGACCGGCGGCCTTGCCGTCATCAACTCGGGGACCAGCGGCGCGGCCACCATCACCGCAGCCGAATTGCCCAAGCTTATCGCCTGGGTACGCGGCCAGGACGTCGCCGCTTCGGATACCAGCAGCCTGGCCGGCACCGAAGCGGAGCCAGGTCCCGGTACGCCGGTGACCGTGCGCAGTTCGATCCACGCAGACGTACTGCATTCCCGGCCGGCTGTCGTCAACTATGGCGGCAGCAAGGGAGTCGTGGTGTTCTATGGCACCAACGATGGCGTGTACCACGCGATCAACGGCAACCAGACGCAGGGCATCGGCAGTGTGAGGCCGGGCGGCGAGCTATGGGGCTTCATCGCACCGGAGTTCCTTGGCAAGCTCAGCCGCCTCTACACCAACTCTCCGGAGGTGAAGCTCTCGACCACGCCTGGCGGTATCACTCCCACTCCGGCGCCGCGGGATTACTTCTTCGACGGAAGTACCACCGTGATGCAGGACTTGCGCGACGCGGCGAATCCTCGCGTGGTCATCTACCTGACGGCACGCCGCGGCGGGCGGCTGATCTATGCAATCGATGTGACGGATCCCGTCAATCCACGCTTCCTGTGGAAACGCTCCAATGCTGATATCCCTGAGCTCGGCCAGACCTGGTCCCAGCCGCGCGTCATGCGCGTGCGCGGCTACGCCAACCCGTTGGTGGTGATGGGCGCGGGCTATGACTCGGCCGAAGACAGCGATCCGTCGCCGGGAGTCGATAGCATGGGGCGCGGCATCGTGGCATTCGATGCCGTCAGCGGCGCCGTTGTGTGGAGCGCTCTGCCCAACTGTAGCGGTATGAGCGGCACATGCCTGGCGGTTGCCGGCCTGACCCGGGCCATCCCGTCGGATGTCACGGGGCTTGACCGCAATGGCGACGGTTATATCGAACGCCTGTACGTTGGCGACGTCGGCGGCAATCTCTGGAGAGCCGACTTTGAAACCACCGCGGGCAATGCGCCTGCCAACTGGACGCTAAACAAGCTCGCCGCACTCGGCGGCGGAGCTAATACAAATGACGCGCGCAAGTTCTTCTATGCACCCGACGTCATTTCCACTGCTACCTTCGATGCCATTACGGCCGGTACGGGTGACCGCGAGCATCCTCTGTACTCGGCCTCGACCACGCAGGGGACCGCTTACAACGTGGTCAATCGCCTCTACATGTTGAAGGACACCAACATACTCGGCATGCCGGCCACCTGGACACCCATCACAGAGGCGCTTCTCGTCAACAACACCAGCACCACGGCCAAGTACGACGGCACTGGTTCGGGCTTCTACATTACGCTCACCAATCCCGGCGAGAAAGCAGTGAATGCGCCGCTCACCGTCGCCGGAAATACCATCATCGGCACAAATACGCCGGCAGTGCCCCAGGCGGGCATGTGCTACCCCAATCTTGGCATCGCCCGGAGCTATTCCWTCAGCTTCCTTACGGCATCAGGCCAAAACCCGCAACGTTCGATCATCCTGGATGGCGGCGGCTTTCCGCCTTCGCCGGTATTCGGCATGGTATCGATTGGCAGCGGCGCGACCGCTACCGTTGTGCCGGTTTTGCTCGGTGGTGGCAACCAGACCGGTGCCGGAGGAGGCGACGCTACCTCGGCACTGGGTGCTCAGAAGATCAAGATCGCGGGCGTGGGCAAGCGCAAACGCATCTACTGGTTTCCGGAGAGCGATAAGCACTAGAACCCTGCATCAAGCATTGGTTGCAAGCGGCGAGGCAAACGGCGCAAGCCCATCCGCCTCGCCAGCGACGAACGGCGGAAATGGCATTGATTTGCGGACGCTCGCGGGGCAACGACGAACGTCCACTCCCAACCCGAACCGTTCAGTCAGCCATCCCCTCGGATCGGATCAGGAGAGAACGTCCGGGACCCGATCCATCAACTTGAGGATAGGTTTCGGCCCAGCCGTGCCGCCTCTATCGCGGCGATGTCGATCTTTTTCATGGTCATCATCGCGTCGAATGCGCGCTTGGCCGCCGCGCGATCGGGGTCGGATATCGCCGCGATGAGGGCGCGCGGGGTGATCTGCCATGACAATCCCCATCGGTCCTTGCACCAGCCGCATGCGCTTTCCTGGCCGCCATTGCCGACGATCGCGTTCCACAAACGGTCGGTTTCGGCCTGGTCGTCCGTCGCGATCTGAAAAGAGAAGGCCTCGTTGTGCTTGAAATGCGGGCCGCCGTTCAGCCCGAGGCAGGGAATGCCAACGACGGTGAACTCAACCGTCAGGACATCGCCCTGCCTGCCGTCGGGATAGTCGCCTGGTGCGCGGAGGACGGCGCCGACAGAGCTGTCGGGGAATGTTTCGGCATAGAAGTTCGCGGCGTCAACGGCGCCGCCTTCGTACCACAAACAGATCGTGTTCTTGCTTGTCATTTCGTGTCTCCTGAGGCGTTGAGCACCGACATTCGCCACCGTCAAGATAACATTGGAAGACGACGACAACGCGCAGATAGCGGACCTCCATGTGTGAACTCCCGTCGTGCGAAGGCGCGGCGGGCAGTCAGAATCACTTCGTGTCGCGCGCGCCCGAGGAATACGGTTTTGCTGCGGCGCCGGGTGACGCTCACGCTTTGGCGATTGAGCGTGGCCAACGTCAATCAACACGTCATTACGACCGCACCCGCTTTAGTTCATCGATGCGGAGATGATAACTTCGCAGTAGACAAACTTTATCGCCACACGCGTTGCGAGAATTGCGAAGCCATGCTCGTTGATCCGCTCGTAACCGCGCCTTGTTAACCGATGTTTTTATCTTTTGATCATAGATTTCTGCCAGTGTTTTATCGATGCGGGTAAGTTCCGCATCCCCGCAAATAAGCTGCGCTTGAACAGATATGAGCTTGCTGCAATCAAAACTACGCATCAACGCATCGTTCGTCTCGTATTTAGTTTCCAGTTGCCCAGGCTTGCATAGCCCTTGCAGCGACTTGCAAGCGACGTCGTGCCCGACCCACGCCATGTCTCGCGCACCATATTGCTTAACGAAACGATTGATGCCTGCGTGGCTGACGCCCCTTTGCATTGCGTTTGCCGCGATTATTTCGTTGCAAAGCGAGTCCCCGGTGTAAGTTCGCCCATCSCGCCKGTAGCAACTGTKARAACCGAGCARMCCMGTACCAACAACACTTCGGCGTTCCCCTGAMGCGAACAAGAYYGAAGCGCAAGCGGACGCGCACCTGGCATTATYTGGAACTGTTGTATAGACKCGTACYYTATCCAWKGCATCGACGACTCGGAAAGCGGCCTCAACATTTCCTCCCGGACTGTTTAAAACAAGGGTAACGAGTCCTTCTTCATCACGGTCAGCCATTTTTGCGGACGCCAGGAATTTCTTTGCATCGCCTTCCTGAATCCTCCCCTCCCCGATAACCATTTTCATCTTAATCTGTGGTTGGTAGTAGATCCTGAATTCCATTCCTGGCGCCACACCGGGAAACATAAGCACAGCGAAACAAAACCCGGAAAGCAACCGTTGGATCAAGCTTTGCGCCGCCGCGTTCTTGGCTTCTGGGTGCTTATTGCTGCGCATACGCTCCTCCTTGGAATGTGAAAAGCATAGCCTCGAATCTGTGATGAACGGTGTAATGACCCAGTGAAAATGTGCTTGGGGGGGACCCTTGAAAGGAACTGCATTGCGCATGTTGATGGACGACGATATCAGGCGCTGGACGGCCAGGCGCGAGGGCTTCGGTGATGGAGATGCACCATGACAAGACGGCGGCGGCGGAGGCCACCGATCGTTCGATCTGGCGCACCCTCGGAGATCGAGGACTGGGTAAATGAAGCTGGTTTTTCGAGACTAATGGCGACGCCTAGGTCGAGCGGTGCCGCCGCAGACGAGGCAAATGACCGGCGGGCGGCGGCGTGCCAGCGCATTGGATGGCTGATCAGGCCGAGGGGAGGCTGTTGACAGGCAGCGGATAGCACGACTGTCTTCGGCCAACGCCGGTCGCAGCGCGCCGTCCTCAAACGCAGCCAGTCGTGCCGCACGTGCGTGTGCGTAACTGAGCCGGCAAGCTGGGAGATGACGCCGCATCCCCGCCTTGCATCCGAGTTCCACATGTCGTGGATGGCCTTCCAGGTCCCGTCTTTCTGCTTCTTCCAGGCGGTCACTTACTTTCGTTCTCGCTGACCGACTTGCCGTCGGGTTGCCGCCCAGCGGGGGAGGGAGCGAATGGCGGCTTCAGCCTGAGCGGGCATCCAGGCTCTGCCTGCGGAAGGTCCGGTAAGCCCATGAGCGCTCATCCAAGGGGGCTGGCTCTGGCCAGACTGAACAGCCTCGCCCTGGTCAAGCCGCAGTGGGATGTGGGCGCTTCGGCCCGCTGCGCTATGTGCCTGACGTGTCGCCGGCCTCGCTCAACTGGATGAGTAGCACGGCGTCGCGCTTGTCCAGCAGATGCTGGCGCAGGATCGCGGCAAGCCGCTTGCCATCGCGTGCCTCGAGCGCCGTCAGCATTTCCTCGTGGTCATGGATGGCGCTGTCCCATTTCGGCTTCTGATAGTTCGACCGGTAGCGCAGCGCCTGCAACCTCCGATTCACCGATAGATAGGTCTGACGCAGCGCGACATTCCGGGCCGCTTCGTTGATACGGTCATGAATCTGATGGTTGAAGCTGTAGTAACCGGACAAATCGTCCTTGGCCCGGCATGCCAGCATCGCGTAGTGTAATGCCTTGATCTCCGCCAACTCGATGGCCGTGATGCGCTCGCAGGCCAGTTCCCCGGATAGCGCTTCCAGACCGCTCATCAATTCGAACGTGTCCTGAATCTCCGTCGGCGACAGGCGCGATACCGTCGCGCCCCGGTTGGGCGTGCTTTCGATCAGCCCCTCCGCCGCCAGCACCTTCATGGCCTCGCGCAGGGGCGTGCGGGAGATGCCCAGCGTCTCGCACAACTCACGTTCGTTGAGTTTCGTACCCGCCTTCAAGACCCCCTCGACGATGAACGTCCGCAGATGATCCACCACCGTGTCATGCAAGCGCCGTCGCTCAACCTTGGGTAGCACGGATACGGAAGAATCCGTGTCGGTCAAAATAGAATTTTGCATTCAAATTCCAGAAAACGTTGCTGCATACATTTTAGCAGACACTTAACATTGCTCCAAAAAGCCGCAGAATCCCTCTCCTATGGGGTAAACACTGCGAAATTTTAGCAACATCCGCCCCGTCTCCATGTAGCTCTTCTGCTAGAGTATTTTGTATTCAAAACTCAACTGGAGGAGACCATGCAGAAACTCAACTTCCACCCCGCCGGCCGCCACTTCCTTCAAATCCCCGGGCCGAGCCCCGTTCCCGATCGCATCCTGCGAGCCATCAGCTATCCGACCATCGACCATCGCGGCCCCGAATTCGGGGTGCTTGGCCTCAAGGTGCTGGCCGGGATCCGGCAGATATTCAAGACTGAGCACCCGGTCGTGATCTATCCCGCTTCCGGGACAGGCGCATGGGAAGCCGCGCTGACCAACACGCTGAGTCCCGGCGACACGGTTCTGATGTTCGAGACGGGTCACTTCGCCACGCTCTGGAAGAAGATGGCCGAGAATCTTGGCATCCGGCCAGAGTTTCTCGGCTTGCCCGGCATCGAAGGCTGGCGCCGCGGCGTGCAGGCCGACATGATCGAGGCACGCTTGCGCACGGACTCCCAGCATGCCATCAAGGCGGTGTGCGTGGTGCATAACGAAACTTCGACCGGCGTTACCTCGGACATCGCGGCCGTGCGCAAGGCGATCGACGCCGCGCGGCACCCCGCGCTCCTGCTGGTCGACACGATCTCCGGCCTGGCGTCTGCTGATTACCGGCACGACGAATGGGGCGTGGATGTGACCGTTTCCGGCTCGCAGAAAGGGCTCATGCTGCCGCCGGGCATCAGTTTCAACGCGGTGTCTCCCAAGGCCATCGAAGCCGCCAGGACGGCAGGACTGCCGCGCAGCTTCTGGAGCTGGGACGAGATCATCGAGATGAACCGCACCGGCTACTGGCCCTATACCCCCAGCACAAATCTGCTCTATGGCCTGTCCGAAGCGCTCGACATGATCCTCGGCGAGGGGCTGGACAATGTGTTCGCGCGCCACCAGCGGCTGGCGGAGGCATGCCGCCGGGCAGTGCGCGCCTGGGGGCTGGAGATCCAGTGCGCCGACCCTTCCGCGTACAGCCCGGTTCTCACCGGCGTGATGATGCCCGAGGGGATCGATGCGGACGTTGTGCGCAGGAACATCTATGACCGCTTCAATATGTCGCTGGGCGCGGCGCTCGGCAAGATGAAAGGCCGCATGTTCCGCATCGGCCATCTCGGCGACTGCAACGACCTGACGCTGATGGCGACGCTCGCCGGCTGCGAAATGGGCTTGAAGATCTCGGGCGTGCCGGTCGCGGCAAGCGGGACATCCGCGGCGATGGACTACCTGGCCGCCCATGCCACGCCCTTGCCGCTCAAAGCCGCGGCCTGACGCCGTCCGACGCAACTGTAGTTCCGAAGCGAGGAATTCCGCGCGGCTGCGCCGCGGCGGCCAGCGCCTGGACTGGCCYCCAGCCTTGCGATGCCGGGGAGGGCATCGCGGCGGGAGCCAGTCCGTCACCGGTACGCGGTGGCGCCAATTCCCCGCACCGTACCGATCGCGTGAGGATCGGTGCAGCAGCACAGACATACCTGAAAAAAGCTGAGGAGACGCTGTGGATACTACCCTGCAGGCCGGGACAAAAGTGAGGACCTTCGAGGACGCCGTTTATCGCAAGGTAAGCTGGCGGCTGATACCGTTCCTGATGCTGTGCTTCCTGATCGCTTATCTCGATCGTGTCAACGTTGGTTTCGCCAAGCTTCAGATGTCGCAGCAGTTGGGCTTCAGCGAAACTGTTTACGGCCTGGGCGCCGGCATCTTCTTCATTGGCTACTTCCTGTTCGAAGTGCCAAGCAACCTGGCCTTGCACCGGTTCGGCGCCAAGGTGTGGATCGGGCGCATCATGGTCACATGGGGTGTGCTCTCCGCGTGTTTCGTGTTCGTGGAGACGCCAACCGCCTTCTACACGCTGCGCTTTCTGCTCGGCCTGGCCGAAGCCGGCTTTACGCCAGGCATCGTGTACTACTTGTCCTGCTGGTATCCGGCACACCGGCGCGCCAAGATCATGGCGATCTACTGCATGGGCTCGCCACTGTCCGGCATCATTGGTAACCCGTTGTCCGGCTTCCTGATGGGCAGCATGGGCGGCATCGCAGGCTGGGCCGGATGGCAATGGATGTTCTTCATCGAGGCCGTTCCCGCAGTCCTGCTAGGCCTCTTCTGCTTCTACTATCTGGACAACTCGATTGCCAAGGCCAAATGGCTCTCCAGCGAGGAGAAGCGCGTGCTGGAGTTGGCCAAGGCGGAGGACGTCAGGTCGGCGGACCCGCAGGCGCGCGTCGGCAACGTCTTCACCGACCCACGCGTCTGGCTCATCAGCCTGATTTGTTTCTGCTATGTCACCGGCCAGTACGGCATTACCCTGTGGCTGCCGACCTTCATCAAGTCCACAGGCGTCACCGACCCCATCCATATCGGCTTGCTGAGCGCGATCCCCTATGTGGCGGCGATTGTCACGATGTACTTCTTCGCAAAGAGCGCCGACAAGCATCGCGAACGGCGCTGGCACCTGATCGTGCCCTGCATGATGGGAGCGATCGGCTTCCTGGCGCTGCCCTGGGTCATGCACAGTACCGCGCTGTCGCTGGTGTTCCTGTCAATTGCCGCGGCCGGCATCCTGACCTGCACGCCGCTGTTCTGGTCGCTGCCGACTGCTTTCCTGAGCGGTGCCGCGGCGGCCACGGCAATCGCCATGAGCAACTCGATCGGCAATCTCGCGGGCTTCACCAGCGGCTACATGATCGGCTATCTCAGGGACGTGACGCAGAGTGGCACCAGCGCCTATTACATGATCGCGGCAATGCTGATCATTGGCGCCTTTGCCATCTGGACCTTGCCTGCCAAGCTGGTCAACCGATAACAACGGGAAGCGGTGCGCCGGCGCCGCACCGCTTCCCCGCACCCCCAACGACTCGGGCGCCCGTAGCGGGCGCATGGAAGACTCTCATGAACAGTGCATTCGAATCGAAAACGGACGGACCAGATACGCAAGCGCCGTTCAACCTGTTGGAGGCCACCGTTGCCACCGTGCATGCCGCGATGCGTGACGGCCGGCTGACGGCACGGCAACTGGTGYGCGGCTACCTGGACCGGATCTCAGCCTACGATCAAAGCGGCCCCCGCATCAACAGCATCCTCCGGCTCAACCCGGAGGCGCTGGCAGAGGCGGAACGCATGKACGCCCGGGCCGCCGGGAAGCCGGCGCAGGCCCTGGCTCCTCTCCACGGCATCCCGGTGCTGATCAAGGACAATATCGAATGCGGTGGCATCGAAACCACCGCAGGCTCGCCTTGCCTTAGGGGCAATATGGCCGCGCAGGATGCGTTTATTGTCCAGCGGCTGCGCCGGGCAGGCGCCATCGTCCTGGCAAAGACCAACCTGCACGAGCTTGCCTCCGGGGGGGAGACCGTCAGTACGGAGCTTGGCCAGACCTTGAACCCATACGACCTGACGCGAACGCCCGGCGGCTCAAGCGGGGGCACCGGCGCCGGCATCGCAGCCAACTTCGGCCTGCTCGGGATCGGAACCGATGGGGTCAACTCGATCAGGTCGCCGGCCTCGGCTAACAATCTCGTCGGCCTGCGCCCAACCATGGGCCTTGTCAGCCGAACGGGGCTCGTTCCCTGCGGTCTGACGCAGGACACCATCGGGCCGATCACACGGACCGTTGCGGATACCGCTGTACTACTCGACGCAATAGCCGGGCACGACCCGGCCGATCCTGTCTCGAGCCAGGGCGCCTCCCACATCCCCGCGAGTTATACGGCCTTTCTCGATCCCGACGGGCTCAAGGGCGCGCGCATCGGCGTACTGCGCCATTTCTTCGGCGATGGGCCCGAGCATCGGCCCGTCAACGCCGTCATGCAGCAAGCACTGGCCGTCATCGAAACACAGGGCGCGGAACTGGTCGCGGTGGATGACGCCATCAGCCCTGATGAACTCCTGGCGTCCACGCTCGTGCATCACTACGAGATGGAGCACGATCTCGATGCCTACCTGGCCCGGCTCGCACCGGGCGTGGGGGTGCGGTCGCTGAAAGACATCATCGCATCGGGGCAAGTGCACGCAAGCGTCGCGGGAACGCTGACCACGGCAGTGGCGCTCGCGGGCAAGGACGCGGAATACCGCGAGCGCTTGCAACGTCAGCAGGCATTGCGCCAGCGGCTACTGAATCTGATGGAAGCGCAGCGGATCGACGTGCTGGCCTTTCCGCATCAGCGCCGCCTGGTGGCGCCAATCGGCGAGGCCCAAGCCGATCGCAACGGCGTACTCGCATCTGCCACCGGCTTTCCGGCGATCGTGATTCCAGCGGGGTTTTCCGCCGCGGACCGCAATGCGCCGCAGGGCGTGCCGGTTGGATTGGAGCTCTTCGGCCGTCCGTTTTCGGAACCCGTGCTGATAAGGCTGGCCTATGCGGCCGAGCAGGCTCTGCGCGCGCGCCGGGCGCCGTACGCGGCACCGGCGCTCGAATAGGGGCGTATCGGAACGAATCTTCATTGCTGCTCTACAAACGCCAGCCGATCCAGGCGGCGAGAAGTTTGCGGATATACCGTGACGACCTCAAACGAGGAGGAGACAAAGATGGGCGCAGAAGTGGTAGTTCAATCGTCGAGTTCCCCACAGCAGCACGAGCTCGACCGGGCAATGGATGGCATCGGCGTGACGGCTTCGCACAAGAAGATCATCTTCATGATCATGCTGGGTGTGATGTTCGACGTCTTCGAGCAGAATGCGGTCGGCCTGGTTGGCCCCATGCTGCGGGAGCAATGGGGTATCTCAGTGGCGCAGATCGGCTTTCTGAACACACTGACCTTCAGTGCCGCCGCGCTCGGACGCATCGGATCGGGCTATATCGCGGATCGCTATGGCCGGCGCACCATGCTGAGTGCAAACCTGCTGCTGTTCACGCTGGGCGCCATCATCTGCGCGCTGGCGCCGAACTATGCGGTGCTGGCTGCGGGCCGCTTTATCGTCGGCATCGGCCTGGGCGGGGAGATATCCATTGCTGTGACGATGCTGGCCGAGTTGTGCTCGACCCGCTTCCGGGGTACGGCGGTAGGCATGGTTAGCGTGGGCAGCGGTGGTCTTGGCAATATGCTGGCGCCCGCCTTTGGCCTGGCCGTGTTCGCCATGTTCCCGGGACCGGACAACTGGCGCTGGCTGTTCGCCTGCCTGGTGGTCCCCGCGTTCTTTGTCGTGTTCTATCGACGTTTTATTCCGGAGACACCGCGGTTCCTGTTGTCCAAGGGACGGGTAGACGAGGCTAACCGCGTGCTGTCGATCCTGGCGTCGGGCCGGCTGGGCAAGCTCGCAGGTGAGCCGACGCCGTACATCAAGGCATCGGTGCAGGATGAGGCGCCGCGCGCCAAGGTGCGGCTGAGCGACGTATTCAAAGGCCGTCTGGGCCGACGCACGATCGCGCTCGGGATTGCGGTGTCCATGACATACGGGGCGCAGATTTCCGTACTGACGCTGATGCCGACGATTCTGATGTCACAGGGCTACACCATTTCCAAGAGCTTGCTCTTCACCATGGTGATGCAGAGCGGCAGCCTGTTCGGCGCGCTCGCGGCTTCGTACTGCGGCTATCACATCCCGCGCAAGCGCGTGCTGACGGTAGGCGCCGGGCTGGCGTGCACGGCCGGACTATGCTTCGGCTTCCTGACGTATAACGTCGCCCTGGTACTGCTGTTCGGCGCGGCCTTTACGTTCTGTGTCGTGTTGCTCAACACCTCGATCTGGATCTTCGCGCCGGAGCAATATCCCACGCACGTTCGCGCGTTCGGCACTTCCCTGATCCTGGCGCTCGGCACGCTGGCCGGGGCACTGACACCGCTGATCAGCGGCCGGGTGTTCGAAACCTACGGCGTCGGCGGCATGTTCAGCATGCTGGCAGCGATGTACGCTGTTTTCGCACTGAGTGTCCAGTTTGCGCCGGAAACCTTCGGCCGCGCCATGGGCGAGACAGCCGCCGACGACGAAGCCGATCTCGCGGTAGGTGGTAGTGCGGCCAGCGCAAGCGGCTCCTGATCGGCGCATCGCGATGAACCACATCCTGCTGATCAATCCGAATACGTCGCAGTCGACCACGCAGATGATGGTTGACATCGCGCGTGCCACACTTGCCGGCGACCTGGAGATCCGCGGCCTGACGATGGCGCGCGGTGTGCCGATGATCGTCGACGAGGCAGATCTGCGCGCCGCCGCGGACGCGGTCGGCGCCATGGATCTGCCCGGCGCCGGTCCGGATCGCGCAGGCGTGCGCGCTGTCATCGTCGCCGCATTCGGCGATCCCGGCGCGGACGCGCTTCGGCGCAGGCTAGCCGTGCCGGTGGTGGGGATCGGCGAAGCCGCCATGCGAGAAGCGGCGCAGCATGGGCGTCGATTCGGTATCGCCACGACGACGCCGTTCCTGGCGTCCTCGATTGAAGCCAATGTACGGCGCTACGGACTCGATGCCAGCTTCACGGGTGTGCGTTTCACCCGCGGCGATCCTCGCATGCTTGGCCTTGACCCGGCGGCGCTGGAAGCCGCACTGGCAGAAGCGGTCCGGGCCTGCGTGGAAGCTGACGGAGCACAAGCGGTGGTGATAGGAGGTGGCCCGTTGGGCCAGGCGGCCCAGGCCTTGAGCGCGCGTTTTTCCATTCCCGTGATCGGTCCGGTGCCAGCAGCGTGCCGCAGCCTGCTGCGCGCGCTTGCCGCGAGCGAGTCGCGGAGTCATTCAAATCCTTCATTCAAGGAATTGCCCTAAGCATGACATCAACCAACATCGATACGGTCGCGCAGGCCCTGCTTTGCGCACGGCGCGAGCACCGTTGCGCCGACGCGGAGCGCTTCGCCACGGCGCTTGACAATCCGGAGCAGGCCTACGCCGTGCAGTCGGTCGTGGCTCGCTCGCTTGGCTGGCAAAAGACAGGCGCCGGGTACTGGAAATCCGGCGGGCCTTCACGCGAGGCGCAACTGACACACGCCGAACTTCCGTCCGCCGGGGTGTGGACCAGCCCCGCGCATGCCGGGGACTGGCCCTTCACGTGGCGCGGCATTGAGGCCGAGATCGCGCTGCGGCTCGGGCGCGGGGTGGACGCCGCGCAGGCGGCCGCCCTCGATGGTCCGGGCGCGGCCGCGCTGATCGACGCGATGGCGGTCTCGATTGAGGTCGTCGACTCGCGCTGGCAGCAGTACGTCGCCGCACCTGCGCTACTGAAGCTGGCTGACCTGCAGGCCCACGGGGCGCTTGTGCTTGGCGAGTGGCGTGACTATGAAGCGCGAGACTGGGCGGCACAGCGTTGCCGGGTGCAGATTGGCATGGAATCGATCGAACGCCGTGGCACCCATGCCCTGGGCGATCCGGCCTACGGACTGGTGGCCTGGCTGCGCCACGCCACGCGCGCGGGCCGAAGCGTGGAAGCCGGCACCGTCGTCACCACGGGCACCTGGGTCGGAATTCTGGCGGCGTCGGCTGGCGACCTTGTGACAGCGGAATTCGAAGGCATTGGCCGCGCCTCGATCCAGTTCTGAGGATGGCGGGACAATCGGGATTCATCGAGGCGTAACCGGTGGTCGGCACGCCTTCTTTTTCGGTCTCCCGCAGGGCCAGGCTTATCGCAACAGATAGAGCGGAAACTGCCCACCGTTCATCGGGAAAGCTGCGCCAGCCACTTCACCGAGCGCTTCCATTGCACCCAACCCACCCATCGATATGCCGCCGGCACAGTCCACGCTCCTCCCGGCGTCAGTGCAGGCAGTGAAAAGCACCAGGGCTGCGAGCCCGGCCCAAACCAGCTTGCTCATGAACTTCTCCTCGCGATTCCGGCAGGCAAGGGGAGTGGGAGTCGCCGGGAATCGGGGCGGCGAGTCCCACGATGATTTCAGCAGTCGCAACCTTCGGTCCACGCTCAGGCGGGCCTGATGTTCTGGTTCACGCGGAACAGGTTTGCAGGGTCGTACTTGCGCTTGATCTCCGCCAGTCGCGCATAGTTGTCGCGATAGGCAGCCTTCACGTTGTCGTTGCCTTCGTCCATCATCATGTTGATGTAGCCGCCGCCGGCCGAGTGCGGATGCAGCGCCAGCCAGTAGTCCTTGGCCCACTGCACGATGCGGTCGTTGTTGGCCGGGTCGGGATCGACGCCGACAATCACGCTGGCGAAGCTCGCATCGCGGTAGCTGAACGCGGTGTCATTCGGGCCCGCGCGATGCGCCGCGCCGTTGATGGGATACAGGTGCATGGTCGAGTGCATGGACGGCAACTGATGCCCATACTTGATGTGCAGATCGATGGCCTTGTCGCTCAGGTCGCTCACGAAGTCGGCTTTCCAGTACCACTGAAGGCCAGGCGGATACAGCGCGTCGAACAGGCTCTGCAAGACCGGCCAAGGAATGGAGCCGGCAAAGTCCACCGCTGGCGGCATGGCGTCGCGAATCGGCTTGAACCGCGCCTCGGCCTGATCGAGTGGACCCGTGTAGCACCACACCACGGCGCACATCTTCTGCAGGTGGACAGACTCGGGGAACGGCGGCCCGGGCGGCACCGTCACAAAGCCGAACCAGCCATTGATGTCCTGCGGCGCAGTCAGGATGAAATCGCGCCACCACTTCATCAACTCGCGCGCCTGGTCCATCGGCCACAGCATCGGGCCGCCGTAGACCGTGCCGACGGGATGGGCCTTGAACTCGAATGAGGTGACCACGCCGAAGTTGCCGCCACCGCCGCGCAGCGCCCAGAACAGGTCCGCGTTCTCGTCGCTGCTGGCATTGACCAGTCGCCCGTCGGCCAGAACGACCTCGGCGCTAAGCAGGTTATCGATCGTCAGGCCGTAGGCGCGGCTAAGGTAGCCAATGCCCCCGCCAAGCGTCAGCCCACCCACGCCCGTGGTCGAGATGAAGCCGCTCGGCGTCGCCAGTCCATAAGCGCTGGCGGCGTGGTCCACATCGCCCCAGGTGCAGCCGCCACCAACCCGAATGGTGCTGCGCTTCGGATCGACAAACACGCCTTTCATCGGCGACAGGTCGACCACCAGTCCGCCATCGCATGTGCCGAGCCCCGCGCCATTGTGCGCACCGCCACGTACGGCCAGCAGCATTCCGCTGTCTCGCGCGGCGTTCACCCCCGCAATGACGTCCGCGACATCCGTGCAGCGCGCGATCAGTGCCGGGCGCTTGTCAATCATGCCGTTGTACACCGCGCGTGCCTGGTCATAGGCCGCATCGCCAGGCTGAATCAATTGCCCCCGAAAATGCGGCTTCAGCGCCGTGACGACGGTTTCACTCAGAGCACCTTCCATGGTTGCCTCCTGTCCGGTAGGTATGCAGGAGTTTTATCAACCTCGGCGTTTGAAAGGCGTTAGGCGCACCGTTATATGCGCCAATCTCCGACGCGGCTGGCCCGGAGCGGCCAAACCATCACTAACGCGCCAGTAACGCGCGCGCCCGGACGATGTCGGGCTGGTCGAAGCCCTCGGCGAATCGGGCGAGCGGCGGCTCGACCACTCGGCGCGCGCCGATACCCTCCCGTGGCTCGCGCAATGCCGCCAGCGACAGCGCGGCGCGTAGCTCGAGAGGGCGAGCCCGTTGAGCGGCGGCGATCTCGATCGCCTTGATCAGCGACGATTCGGCTTCGGCCAGGTTGGCGCTGCGTTGCAGCAGAAGCTCGCCGCGCAGGCGATAGAGCTCCGCGTCCAGCCAGTGCTCGCCAGTGTGCTCCGCATGATGGAGCGCCTGATCCAGCGCCGCAAGCGCGGCCTCGGTCTCGCCCACGTCACCCAGGCATTCCGCCAGCATGCCGAGATACAGCGGCAGCCGCAGGCGCGCGCCGGTGCCATGAAAGCCCTCGATCGCCGCCCGCATTGCCGCCACGGCGTCGGCGCCGGGCGACTGCTTTGCATTGGCCCAGGCGAGCAGCACGTCAGCCCAGGCAAGGTAGTAGCCGACGTGGTACTGATCGGCGATCGAACGTGCCTGTCGGGCGTAGTGAAGCGTGAGACCGTGCTGCCGGCGCAGGGCATGCTGCGTTGCAAGATAAGACAGCGCCAGCGCCTGGGAGAACGGGTGTGCCAGCCGGTTTGCCACCTCCAGCGCTTCGCGTCCACGCCGGAGGGCCTGATCGGCAAGCCCGGTGAACCAGAATGCATGGGCCGACCACGCCGAGGCCAGCACGCCGAAGTTTCCGCCCATCAACGACACATGCTCGGCGTGCTGGGTTTCGTCATAAGCGCCGATCGCGCGTTGATACGCTGGCTCCGCCGCCACCCAGTCACCCTGCTGGACCAGGCTCCCCATGATGTTGGTCCATGCCATCGACGCGTAGGTACCCGACCCGGAAGTGCCCAATCCCGCGATGAGTTCCTCGCTCAGGCTCCGTGCCTGGGCAAGCTCCGCACTGACGACGAGAAAGAAGGCAAGGCTGACCTGGGCGCGCGCCTGCTGACCGAAGTCGCCCGCCTGTCTGCTGAGCTCCACGGCGCGCCGCAGTGGCGTGTCGAGCTCCGGTGCCGCCCACCCACGGGAAATGCGAATCGGCGGCGCAAGGTCGAGTTGCAATGCCAGCGACTGCTGAGCGCGCTCTTGCGGATCGACGATCTGATCGGCTTGCGCCAGCCCGCGCCGCAGCAGGGCGATGGCATCGTCATAGGCGTACACACTCTGCGCAACGCCGGCCGCGCGCCGATAGAACGCGGCTGAATCGGTTGGCAGGCCCGCCTGTTCGTAGTGCGCGGCAATCTGCGCGCTGGCAGCGTCGAGATCATCGTCCGGCGCCTGTTCAAGTGCGCGTGCCACGCGTTGATGCAGGCGGCGGCGTTGCAGCGGACTGACCTCGGCGTACGCCACGTCCCGGATCTTGTCGTGGCTGAAGTCAAAGGCAATGCCCCCGCTGTCCGGCTGGCGCACGATGCCTCGTTGCCAGAGTTCATCCAGCGCATTCGTGAGGGCGTCCTCGCGCACGTCGCTCGCCTGGGCCAGCACATCGGCGGTGAATGCTCGCCCGATGATCGCCGCGACGCCGACGATATCGCGCGCGGCAGGCGACAGTTGCGCAAGACGGTTCGAGATCACCGTGTACACCTTGGGTGGCAACTTCGGGACCGTGCCGTGCGGYGTGCCGCCGGCCGTCGCGGTGCCGGACCGGGCGCGCATCATCTCGACCGTGAACAGGGGATTGCCTTCGCTTTCCTCGAATAGCCGGGTTGCCTCCGCATCGGCCAGCGGCCGATTGATGATCTGCGCCGCGATCTTCGCAGTTTCGGCGGCATCCAGCGCGCCCAGCAACATCTCCGTGAGCTGGTCGTCGCGCCGCAAGGCGTCAAGCAGCTGGCTCACGGCGTGCAAGGGCGTGAGGTCTTCATGCCGCGCCGTGGCGACCACGAGGAGCTTCGCGCTCACGTCGAAGCGCATCAGGAAACGTAGCCATTCAAGCGTCTCCGCGTCGCACCATTGCAGATCGTCGAGCAACAGCAGCAGCGGCCCGTCTGTCGCCAGCACGGCGCGCGCCAGCGCTTCGAAGAACCGCTGGCGCTGCCAGTATTCGGTGAGTGGGGAGGGCGGAGGCAGGCCGGGTTGTTGCGTCAGCAGCTCTGGCAACAGGCGCGCGACTTCGGTCAGCCACAGTCTGTCGAGTCCGCTCATCGCTTCGTGCAAGGCGGGGCTGCGCAGCCAGCCGGTGACCGGCGCAAACGCGACCCGCCCCTCGGCCGCGTACGCGCGCGAGTGCGTCGTGGTGAAGCCTTGCCCGGAAAGGTGCACGAGCAATTCCTCCGCCAGGCGCGACTTGCCGATGCCTGCTTCGCCCGAGATCAGGGCGAACTGCTTGTCGCCAAGCTGACTACGCTGCCACACTTCGAGAAGCCGCCGCCATTCGTCGTGGCGTCCGATCATTGACAGCATGGGGTCCCGTGGGCGTCGACGCTGTGTTGGCGCAGCCTGGGCAGCAAGGCGCGCATAGGCCTCGCGCAAGGCTTCACTGGGCACGATGCCCAGCTCGCGCGTGAACGTTTCAACGCAGTTGCGATAGGCGCGCAGCGCGGATGCATGATCGTGATTCAGGGCATGCAGGCGCATCAGCGCCATATAGGTGGGCTCGCGTAATGGGTCGAGCCGCTGCAACTGCTGCGAGTGTTTCAACGCCTTTGCGTAGTCGCGCCTGTCCTCGCTCAACAGGCTGAGCCGCACGAGCGCCGCGATGCACGCTTCGCGTAACTGATCGCGCTGCGGGGCGATCCATTCATCGTAACAACTGGCTAGCAGGTCGCCCCGATACAGCTCCGCTGCATGCGTCAGGCGCTCTTCCTCGGTGGCCGCGTCGTTGTTGCTTGCGGCCCGCGCCGCGGTGGCCAGGGCCGACTGAAACTGCGCGACATCGAGATCGAACGCGGAATCGGGCAACCATCGCACCATTTGCGCGTCGGCGTGGACGAAACTGGCTGCGTGCGGCCATGACTTGCGTAGATGAAACAGGAGCTGACGCAATGCGTTGCGTGCCTGCGCTTGCGTGGAATCGGGCCAGAACAGGAAGGCGAGTTGCTGGCGCGACTGCGGCACGTCTCGATGCAAAATCAGATAGGCAAGCAGCGCCTGCAAGCGGGGAGAATTCGCGTCAGGCATCGGCGCGTCGGCGCCGTCGAGATGGAACTCGCCGAACAGTCGGACAGAGTAGCGAGCTTCAGGCGCCATGCTGGTCACCGGAGATCTAGGCGACTTCGGCGGCGTCGTGGAGGCCGGCCCACGTCCTGGTACGCTGGACTGCCGATGGCGGTGCGGACGCACTCGACAAACATGCGTAATCGCGCAGGCACGCATCGGACTTCAGCGTGGGCGATGTCAATGGACTCCGGAGCCGGAGGCGATGCGCCATGCCGGGTAGGCGCCAGCCGTCGTGTCGTGCGTCTCAGCAGGGTTGCTCCCAAGGAATTTTTTCCAGATCGGCCAAGCGCTCGCTGACGACGGATTCGGACAGATGGAGGCGGCGCGCGGCCTCGCTGATCGCGCCAGCCTCCACTACGGCGACGAAGCCGACCACGCCTTCGAGCTTGCGCATTGTTCGGAGCATCCGGATGGCAGTTCTGCGTTCTTCAGTGTAGTGCGAACTACGCTCGCCGCAGAAGCTTGCCGGGACGAAAGCGAAACCGCCCGACGGGTTCGCGGCTTGACACGTGCGTTAAACGCCATAGTCTCCACGCGGTATGTGCGCTGCATCATGGGATCCGCCTCGACGCTTTCGTCGAGATGTCACGCAATCGCCGCGTGCTGGCGGCAGGAGGTCCCTTGGAAAGCTCGACGGCGTTTGCGTCGCTTGGCGTAACGGGCCCGTTCACGCATGTGCGTTTCGACTATGTGCTCCAGGACGCGCTGTGCGAAGACGAAATGATGGCCGCGAGCCGATACGATACGGCGGCGCTCCGATCGCGCGGATCGGCGTGGTAGGGCGGCATCGTCCTGATGCCGTTGGCGCAGCCCGCTCCGCTCCTATGAGCGGAGGCCGAACAAGCCGTGCCAGAACGAATCGAAGGCGCCGGGGTGACGCCCGGGCCGCGTCACCTCGTCGGGGTTTGACGCCGCCGCACCGGCGGGCGGCGGGGCGGCCTCGGTGTCAGGCGCGTCCGCGGCCGGCACGGTTGCCCGCCGCGACTCCTGCAAGGCCCATGTGCTGTCCGCGATGCGTGCCGCCAGTTCCGCGTCGCAGTCCCGGCCGAGCAGCACGCCGAAGATGACGTCGCGGTTGTGGCCGTCGTCGGCAAAGCGCATCGCGATGGCGACCATCTTTTCGTAGTGTTCCTGCGCGACGCGCTGGGCTTCGCCTTGCGCCTCGCGCTCCTGCGCTTCCTGCGCCTCGCGCTCGGCCTGGCAGCGCCGCATCTCCCGCTCGAATACCTCGTCGTAGATCTGGCGCTGCCCGGCATCGGAAAGAATGGTGTAGGCATCCCGGATCTCCTGGAATGCCTCGTGCGCCTGCGCCTCGCGGCCAAGGTTGCGGTCGGGGTGCCACTTCATCGCGGCGCGGCGGTAGGCGCGCTTGATCTCGTCCAGGGTAGCGTCCGATTGCACGCCGAGGGTCGCGTAGAGGGTGGTCATGGGCCTGGGGCGGCTGCTGGGGGGCTTTTATCCTAGCACGGGGTGGCGCGCCAGCAGCGTCACCCGCCGTGTCGACGTGATGTCGTTATTGGTAGCGCACTTCTACGCATATCGACGCCATTCGGCACGGCGCACGCCTACGGCAGCCCCGGGGAGATCGCCGCCTCGCTCGGGCAGGCCAAGGGCAAGCTGCGCGAAGTGTTCGGCCGGCCACCATGAGCACTGGCTGCGCGCCCCGGCTCGCTTGCGCGATTGCGCTAATGAGTAAATGCTTGTTTCCATGTCACCTTCACGGAGCCACATCATGGACACTCGAAGTGAGCTGCAAGCCACCGTGGACGCCCTGGTTCAAGCGGGCAAAGGCCTGCTGGCCGCCGACGAGAGCGGGCCAACGATCRCCAAGCGGTTCGAGCGCATCGGTGTGGCATCGAGCGAGGAGAGCCGCCGGGCGTGGCGCGACCTGCTTCTGTCGACACCAGGTCTTGGTGAATTCATCAGCGGCGTGATCCTGTACGAGGAAACACTGGGCCAGCGCGCCGACGATGGCACGCCGCTGCCGGAGCTGGCGGCGCGCCATGGCATCGTGCCCGGCATCAAGGTGGACAAGGGCAAGCTCGCGCTAGCCCACGCTCCCGGCGACGAGATCACCGAGGGCCTCGACGGGCTGGCCAAGCGGCTTGCCGGCTATCGCCAGCAGGGCGCGCGCTTTGCCAAGTGGCGCGCGGTGTACAACGTGTCCGACAAACTGCCCGGCCGGCTTGCCATCCAGGCCAATGCGGAGGCGCTGGCACGCTATGCCGCGATCTGCCAGGAGACGGGCGTGGTGCCCATCGTCGAGCCCGAGGTGCTGATGGATGGCGCGCACTCCATGGCGCGTTGCGCCGAGGTCACCGAGACCGTGCTGCACGAAGTCTTTCACGCTTTGCACCGGCATGCGGTGGTGCTCGAACACATGCTGCTGAAACCCAGCATGGTGCTCCCCGGCAAGGAGGCCGGCCACGCGACGCCGGCCGAGGTTGCCATGCAGACCCTGCAGGTGCTCAAGCGCACGGTGCCGGCGGCGGTGCCGGGCATCTTCTTCCTGTCCGGCGGCCAAACGCCTACTGAGGCCACCGCCAATCTCGATGCCATGAACCGGCTCGGCCCGCTGCCCTGGCGGCTGGCCTTTTCCTACGGACGCGCCTTGCAGGAGCCGCCCCTGCTGGCCTGGCGCGGCGAGGCCGCTAACGCGGCGCAAGCGCAACGGGCGCTGCTGCAGCGCTCCCGGCTGAATGGCATGGCCTGCCTGGGGCAATATGAAGCGGCGCTGGAGACCGCTGCGGGCTGAGCTTTCGGCAGGCGCGGTCTGGACCGGGCGCTCAAACGCTTGCGCGCTGCCTGCATCAGGCGCCCGCGCTGCTCGGGTTCCGCGGGCGCCTTGTAGACCGAGTGACGTCGCCGCGAGCATCACATGCTTGCGCTTCCAGCCTGCGGTAAGCGCGCTCAGTATCGGCGCAGGAAAGGTCGCTGCGAAGTCTGCTTCAGCCGGTTAAGGAACCAGCGGCCGGCGGGGCCGGGCGGCGTGTCCTTGCGGTAGACCGCGAACATGGCGATCGGCGGGGTACGCGGCTGGAAGCTTTCCAGCCGCAACGCCACCAGGTCGCCCGCATCGATATCCCCCTGCACCATTGCCGCTGGCATGTGCCCCCAGCCGAAGCCGGCGCGCAAGAAGGCATGCTTCGCGCCCAGATCGGCCAGGCGCCAGGTCAGCGGCGAGAAGACGCCGAAGGTCTCCCCCTCGGTCAGCGTGGTGCGGTCGGTCAGGACCAATTGCACGTGGCCCTCCAGTTCGCGTACCCGGATAGCCCCCTTGCGCGATGCCAGAGGATGCGATGGCGCGGCCACGGTGACCATTGGCACGTCGAGCAGCTTTTCCGCATCCAGCGTCTCGGGAACCGCGGGCATCGATCCGCTGATGCCAAGCCGGCAAACGCGCTCGATTACCGGGCGCATGACCGCGCCAAGCGCCTCTACATACAAGCGCAGCGGGGTGTGTGGAAAAGCATCGCGGAACTCGCCCACTGTCACCGTCAGTGACGCCATCGGGTACATGACATCCACCACCACAGACAGCTCGGGTTCAAGTCCTTCGGCAATCGCGCGCGCCTTGGATTTGAAGCCGTCCATGCCGCTCACCACCAGCCGCGCCTGCGCCAGAAGCGCGGCGCCCTGCTCGGTCAGGCGCGGGTAGCGGCCGCTGCGATCGAACAACTGGACATCGATTTGTCCCTCCAGGTTGGCGAGCGTCTGGCTCACCACCGACTGCGCGCGCCGCAGCTTCCGCCCCGCCGCGGAGAAGCTGCCCTCGTCGGCGGCCGCGATGAAGGTGCGTAGCTGGTCCAGGGATACGCCATCAAGCATGTATCTATTCCTTAGATGGATTTCATCTAGAAATATAGGCTACCAATATATATGTCAAGCACCTAACCTTCGGTCATGTCATCGCCGAAGGAGATTTTCATGGAGTACGCAACGCAGACCCGTCACGCCGGAGACGCGGGCCAGACCCAGCACCACGCCGCGCAGCCGGATGCGGCGAGCCATCGTGCCATCGTGCTGCGTACTGGTGGCCGCCGGCATGGTCCCGTTTCACGGATCGTCAGTCCCGGCGACGTTGGCAAGCTGATCAAGCCCTTCGTCTTTCTCGACTACTTCGATTTCGCACCCTCAGGCGACGCGTTGTTCCCCATGCACCCGCACTCGGGCATCGCTACCCTCACCGTGCTGCTCGAGGGCGAACTGCACTACGAAGATACGACCGGCGCGGCCGGCGTGTTGGCGGCGGGCAGCGTCGAATGGATGCGGGCGGGCAACGGCATCTGGCACGCAGCCAGTCCCGCGAAGGGGAGCCGCTTCCAGGGCTATCAACTGTGGATCGCCCTGCCGCGCAGCCTGGAGAACGGCACGCCGCACAGCCAATACCTTCCGGCATCCTCGATACCGCAATCAGGACCGGTGCGCCTGGTACTGGGCTCACTGGCTGGAAAAGACAGCCCGGTTGCCGCGCCGTCCGGCGTGGCACTGCTGCACGTGTGCCTGGCGGCGGGCCAAAGCTGGCGCTATCAGCCGCCCGCAAGCCACACCGTGGCCTGGGCACACGTCAACCGTGGCACGCTCGCGACGGGTGGCGAGTTGCTGCAGGACGAACTCGCGGTCTTCTCACAATCCGAGGACGCGCTCGATTTCACCGCCAAAACAGATGCGGATTTCATCGTCGCGTCGGCGGTCCCCCATCCGCACGACCTGGCACTTGGCTACTACTCAGTCCATACATCGAACGACGCGCTCCGCAGGGGCGAAGCCGAGATCGCCAGGATCGGGACGCAGTTGCGCGCCGATGGTCGTCTGCGGTGATGCGAGTGACTCCCAGGCAAGGCATTTACCGCTTTATCTCCACGTTCCATTCTTCATTACGTACTTTCCATTTCTTCACCCAAGGATGCAAACCATGAACTCGACGACCGCAACTTCGCACCTGGCCCTTCCCCTGATCGGCCGTACCCTCATCGCCACCATCTTTCTCGTCAGCGGCCTTGGCAAGCTGATGGCGCCCGGCGCGACCATCGCTTACATCGGCTCGCTCGGCCTGCCTGTGCCGCTGCTGGGCTATCTCGGTGCGCTGGTGCTGGAACTGGCGGGCAGCGTGCTGTTGATTGCCGGCTATCGCACGCGATTGACTGCTGCGCTGCTTGCCGCCTACGCCGTGGTCACGGCGCTGATCTTCCATCACGCGCTCGGCGATCAGAACCAGATGTTCCACTTCCTGAAGAACCTGGCGATGGCCGGCGGTCTGCTGCAGGTGGTGGCCCATGGCGCCGGCGCGCTTAGCATCGACGGTCGCCGCAGCACGACCGGCACGCGCGCCGTCGCGGCGCATTGAATGCCACGTACCCAACAATCCGGGAGCACGTAGTTGCAGGTTCGCGGCAAGAATCTCCGCTACCACCGCGCCCGACACGCAAGGAAATATCATGAGCGTCGCAGCAGAGTTGTTGCAGCAACACCTCCAGTGGCTGGTTGATGACCACCAGCAATGGCAGGAACTGATTGCCGCGGACATCGTATGGGAACTGCCCTACGCGCCGGGCATCGGGCATCCGTCGAAATTGAGCGGCCGGGACGCGGTGATCCGCCATGTCTCCTGGTTCATCGGTGCGGTATCGAATTTCCGCTTCTTCGACGCCGAGATCCTACCCGCGGCAGACCCTCGTCAAGCCGTTGCGCGGGTGCACGCCGAAGGGCTGATCCAGTCGACCGGCCGCATCTACCGGCAGGAGTACGTCGTGTTCTTGACGGCCCGCGACGGCAGGATCGCGCATCTGCGCGAATACTTCGACCCGGTGCAGGCCGCGCTGGCACTTGATACCCCGATCGTCGGCATTACCGCAAGGAGCCTTTGATGAAAGCCATTCGTGTAGCCGCCTACGGCGGCCCCGATTCCCTGTCGCTGCAGGAACTCGATGATCCTCGCCCCGGTGATGGCGAGGTGCTGATTGATGTCGCCGCCACCTCGGTCAACCCGATTGACTGGAAGATCGTCAGTGGGGCCATGCAAGCCTTCATTCCGCTAACCTTTCCCTTCACGCCCGGGGTGGATGCCGCGGGGACTGTCATTGCGGTTGGACGCAATGTCACCACACTGGTGCCGGGAGACGAAGTGCTGGGCTTCATCGGCATCGTCGGCGGCTATGCAACGCGTGCCGTGGTGGATGCGGGGCGCCTTGCCCGCAAGCCGAAGGGCCTCGGGTTCCTGGAGGCCGCTGGCATTCCCGCGGCGGCTTTGACTGCCTGGCAAGCGCTGCACGACCACGGCAAGCTTCAGGCGGGACAGAAAGTCCTGATCCATGCCGCAGCTGGCGGTGTCGGTAGCGTGGCCGTGCAGTTGGCGAACCTGGCCGGCGCACAAGTGATCGGCACCGCTTCGGCCGCCAACCGGAGCTACCTCCAAGGCCTGGGGGCGACGGACGTGATCGACTACACCGAGGACGATTTTGCCGCCAAGGTTTCGGATGTCGATCTTGTACTCGACCTGGTCGGCAGCGACACGCAAGTGCGTTCCTGGTCAGTGCTCAAGCGCGGTGGCACGCTGGTATCCAGCGTCAGCCCGCCGGATGCCAGGCGCGCCCATGAAGTCGGCGCCGACGGAAAGCACTTTGCGACGCGCCCTGATGGTGCCCAGCTCTCCGCGCTGGCCATGCTTTACGAATCAGGCAGACTGCGCGTCGAAATTGAGTCCACTTATCCACTGGATCGAGCCGGAGAGGCAATGGCGAAGAGCATGGCCAGGCATGTGCGCGGCAAGGTGATTATCCAAACGGCATAAGGCGCCGGCTGGCACGCGCGCGAGGCGATGCCGTCCATCTTCTGCCCGCCGAACGGCCGGTGAAGGGGCGGGGCCGCCGGTCCGACTCTACGTGCGGTCCCCTTTGCGCGCCATCAGTACGGAAGCCGTGGCGCCCGATGCATCGCAACGTCCGTCTACCAAGACGAGGTTCCCCCGCGCGCCCTGAGCAGTTTCCCTTCAAAGTGCGCAACCAGGAAGTCGAGGAACGCCCGGACCTTGGCCGACATGTTCAACCGCTCAGGGAAGACGGCAAAGATGTCGGCTGGTGGCAAGGCATAGTCTTCGAGCAGCAAGACCAGGCGGCCGCTTCGGAGGTACTTGGCAAGGTCCCACTCCGCGCGCTGCAAGATCCCTTGCCCGGCCAGGCCCCACGTCAGCGTCACTTCGCCATCATTGCTGCTCAGGGCGCCGCGCACCTTTACCGTTTCCGTCTTCTTGCCTTTGACGAAGCGCCAGATGCCATAGGCGGAGTCGTTCTGGCGCAGCACGATGCATTGATGCTGGGTCAGATCATGTGGCGTGATCGGCGTGCCGTGTGCATTTAGATAGGAGGGCGCGGCGCAGACCAGGCGCCGGTTGTCGGCAATCTTCCGCGCTATAAGGCGTGTGTCAGGAATCTCGCCGAACCGGATTCCTATGTCGAATCCCTCATCGCCCAGGTTCATCGGCCTGTCCGTCAGGTGGAGCTGCACCTCCATTTGTGGATACCGTTTCGCGAAATCGGATATCGCGGGCGCGATGTAGGTTCGCCCGAATCCCAGCGGGGCATTGACGCGCAACGTCCCACGCGGCGCCACATGGCTGCTGGAGATCAGTTGGTCGAGATCCTCGATCTCAGCAAGCAGGCGCCGGGCGTGCTCGAGGTAGACCTCTCCCTCGGCAGTCAGGCCGATGCGCCGCGTCGTCCGGTTCAGCAACCGCACGCCAAGCCGCTTTTCCATTTGAGCCAGCCGTTTGCTGATGGCGGCGGGGGTGACGTCTTGTTCACGCGCTGCCGCTGACAGGCTGCCCGCCTTGGCCAGGCCAGCGAAGAAGGCAAGTTCGGAAGGCTGTCCCATCTTCAACCTCAAGTTAATATTAGTTTGAAATTAAGTTTATCTTACTCCCTCAGTTTTCAACGATAGTTAGGTCACAGAAGGCGCCGGCAAGCCTGGCGGTTGAAAGCGGCCTTCGGTGTGTGGAAAACAATGCGAGGAGCAACGCTATGCGTGAATACAAGATTGCAGCCATCCCTGGCGATGGCATCGGCCCGGAAGTCATCTCTGCCGGTTTGCAAGTGCTGGAGACCCTGGCGGGACAAGACGGCGGCTTCAGGCTGAGCGTCGAGCATTTTCCCTGGAGCTCCGACTACTATCTGGAGAAAGGCTACTACATCCCCGAAGGCGGGCTGGAGCGCCTGAAGCAGTTCGACGCCATCTTCTTTGGCGCAGTGGGCGCCCTGAACGTACCCGATCACGTGTCGCTGTGGGGCCTGCGTCTGCCTATCGCCCAGGGCTTCGACCAATACGCCAATGTGCGTCCGGCGCGCGTCCTGCCAGGGGTGAAGAGCCCGCTGGCGAATGGCAAGGACATCGACTGGGTCATCATCCGCGAAAACTCGGAAGGCGAGTATGCCGGCAATGGCGGTCGTACTCACCGTGGCCTGCCCATCGAGACCGGCACTGAAACAGCAGTCTTCACGCGCGCCGGGGTCGAACGGATCCACCGCTTCGCATTCGAGATCGCGCGGAAGCGCCCCCGCAAACACCTCACCCTGGTGACCAAGTCGAACGCGCAACGCTTCGGCATGGTGATGTGGGACGAGATCTTCTATGAAGTCGCCAAGGACTATCCGGACGTCAAGGTTGACCGCGAACTGGTCGATGCCGTGACCACGCGCATGGTGTTGAAGCCCCATACGCTGGACGTGGTGGTCGCGACCAACCTGCACGCCGACATCCTGTCCGACCTGGCGGCAGCGCTGTCCGGCAGCCTCGGCATCGCGCCGACCGCCAACCTGAACCCGGAACGCGTGTTTCCGTCGATGTTCGAACCGATCCACGGTTCTGCCTTCGATATCACGGGCAAGGGCGTGGCGAATCCCATCGCCACCTTCTGGACCGCGGCCATGATGCTCGAGCATCTGGGCGAGAAGCCCGCGGCGGACCGCCTGATGGCAGCCATCGAGCAGATCACCGCCAACGGCGTCTTCACCCCGGATCTGGGCGGCAATGCGACCACCGCATCTGTCACCGAAGCCATCTGCAAGGTGTTGGCCGATCAGGTCAAGAAGGCGGCCTGAAGCTGGAAAAGCAGCGCGGCTTGCCGCGCCGCAGCAAACCGCTGGCGGGTTAGCACCGGCACAGGTGCCCCGCACCGTGCCGGCCCTGAATGGGCCGGCCAACAAAGAATTCCATCAGGAGACAGGCATGCAATCCGTTATCCGGACTGCGGTGGCTGCGTTCGCCCTCGCTCTCGGCGCCGGCACCGCTTTCGCCCAGGTATATCCCGCCAAGCCCATTCGCCTTATCGTCCCGTTTCCCCCGGGGGGCACCACCGATGTCCTTGCCCGTACGGTGGGACAAAAGCTCACGCAGGCGCTGGGCCAGCCCGTCATTATCGAAAACCGGCCGGGCGCTGGCGCAACCATTGGCGCGGACGCCGCCGCGAAGTCTGCGCCAGATGGCTACACGCTGCTCATGGGCGCGGTTCATCACACCATCGCGCCGAACGTCTACAAAAAGCTCTCCTACGACTTCCAAAAGGACCTGACACCGGTCTCCGTCGTTGCCATCGTGCCGAACGTGCTCGTTGTCAGCCCGAGCTTCCCGGCCAGGAACGTGCAGGAGCTGGTTGCCTACGCCAGGGCCAACCCGGGAAAGCTGACCTACGCGTCCAATGGCAACGGCACGGCCCATCACCTGATCGGCGAGCAATTCAAGGCACAGACCGGCACCAACATCGTCCACGTTCCCTACAAGGGGAGCGCCCCGGCTATCACCGACCTGATGGGCGGACAGGTCTCGATGATGTTTGACACCGCGTCGTCCGCGCTGCCTTACATCAAGGCGGGCAAGCTGAAGCCGCTGGCGGTCGCCACGGCCAGGCGCTCTTCCGCGCTGCCGGATGTGCCTACCCTTGCCGAGTCGGGCTTGCCAGGCTTCGATATCGCCTCCTGGTTCGGCATCCTTGCCCCTACGGGAACGCCGCCTGAGATCGTGAACCGGCTAAGCACGGAAATCACCAGGGCCCTGGCACTCCCCGATGTGAAGAAGCAGTTTGCGGCCATCGGCGCAGAACCGGTCGGCAACACCCCGGCTCAGATGACGGCCCAGATCAAGGAAGAAGTCACCCGCTTCGGCAAGCTCGTCAAAGAGGCGCGCGTAAGCATGGACTGACCGGGAGGCACGGCCGTCGCGAAGACGTCGGCCGCATCCGTTCGATGAAGGCAAGACAGACAGGCTGCGCTGCAAGTGCGTCGCCACAGGAGACATCATGAAAAGGCGACTCATCAGCTCACTGTATGTCCAGGTGCTCATTGCCGTGGCGGCGGGCATCCTGCTGGGTATCTTCATGCCCCATATCGGCAGCGAGCTCAAACCACTTGGCGATATCTTCATCCGCCTCATCAAGATGGTGTTTGCACCCATCATCTTCGCGACGGTAGTGCTCGGCATCGCCAAGATGGAAAGCATGAAAGACCTTGGCAGGGTAGGCTGGCGTGCCTTGCTGTACTTCGAAGTGCTGTCGACGTTCGCGCTGCTGCTCGGCGTCATCGTGGTCAACTTGGTACAGCCCGGTCATGGCATGAACGTCGACCCGGYGACGCTCGACACGAAGAGCATTGCCGCTTATACGGCACAGGTGAAGCACGAAGGCGTCATGGACTTCCTGCTCAACCTCGTGCCGATGAGCATTGTCGATGCACTGGCCAAGAACGACATCCTGCAGATCCTCGTGTTTTCGGTATTCATGGGCGTGGCCCTGGCCCATCTGGGCGAGCGCGGCAAGCCGTTCGTCGCCGCCCTGGACTCGTTCGCCAACGCCATGTTCGCGATCGTCGGCATGATCATGCGCTTCGCGCCGGTTGCCGCGTTCGGCGCCATGTCATTCACGGTGGGCAAGTATGGCTTTGGCTCCATTGCATCGCTTGGCAAGCTGGTCGCCACCATGTACGGGACCTGCGCGCTGTTCGTGCTGATTGTGTTGGGTGCCATTTGCCGCATCTGCGGATTCAGCCTGTTCAAATTCCTGAAGTACATCAAGGACGAAATCCTGACCGTGCTGGGCACGAGCTCGTCGGAATCCGTCATTCCGCAGTTGATGCGCAAGCTGGAGAACGTCGGCGTGTCGAAGCCCGTCGTCGGGCTGGTGGTGCCGGCGGGGCTTACCTTCAACCCCGATGGCCAGTGCATCTACTACACCATGGCCGCGATCTTTATCGCACAGGCAACCAACACGCCATTGACCCTCACCGACCAGTTCGTCGTGCTCGGTGTGCTGCTGCTGACTTCGAAGGGTTCCGCGGGCATCACCGGCTCGGGTTTCATCACGCTGGCGGCAACGCTCGCGTCGCTGGGGAAGATTCCGGTGGCTGGCATGGTTCTCCTGCTTGGGGTGGACCGCTTCATGTCGGAGGCGCGCGCCATCACCAACACCATCGGCAACGCGGTTGCGACCATGGCGATTGCCAAGTGGGTCGGCGCGCTCGACGAGGACCGCGTCCAACGCGTCCTCAATGGCGAAGTCGACCCCGAGGACCTGGAGCAACTCTACGAAGGTGTCGCGCCGGAACCGATCCCGCTGGTGCCGTTGCAGCCGAACTATGCCGCCGACGCCCGCAAGAGTGCTTGAAACCGGAACGGAAACAGGTAGCGCATCGTGAAACACCTCAGCATTGAAAACCCCCGTGCATTCCTGGAGTCGCTCTTCCGGACTGCCGTATCCGCGGCGGACCCGCGGGACTGCCTGGCGACCGCATTACCCGAGCCGCCTGCCGGTCGCACCATCGTCGTCGGGGCCGGCAAGGCCGCCGCCAGCATGGCCCGGGCGCTGGAACAGGCGTGGCCGGGCCCACTCACCGGACTGGTTGTGACGCGGTACGGCCACGCCACGCCGACCTCGCGCATCGAAGTCGTCGAAGCCGCGCATCCGGTACCCGACGCGGCTGGCCAGCGTGCCGCGGTTCGCATGCTGGACATGGTCTCGGGGTTGTGCCCGGACGATCTGGTCATCTGCCTGATATCCGGCGGCGGATCCTCGCTGCTCAGCCTTCCGCTGGCCGGCATAAGCCTGGAGGAAAAACGCGCCGTCAACCAGGCGCTGCTGGCCAGCGGCGCGACCATCTCGGAGATGAACTGTGTGCGGCGGCATCTTTCCGGCATTAAAGGTGGAAGGCTTGCCGCTGCGTGCCATCCGGCTCGCGTTGTTACGCTGCTGATCTCGGACGTACCCGGCGACGACCCGGTCAATATCGCTTCCGGGCCGACGGTATGCGACGCGACCACGTGCCAGGACGCGCTGGATATCGTCCGGCGCTACGGGATCCCGCTCCCGGCCAGCGCGGAGCGTCTGCTGGCGTCCGGCAGCGGGGAGTCCGTCAAGCCAGGCGACGAACGGCTCGCGCACAGCGAGGTGCGCATGATCGCGACGCCTGCCATCTCCCTTGCCGCCGCGGCGCAGGCAGCGGCGGCCGCGGGCATCCAGCCCTATGTACTGGGGGATCGCATCGAAGGCGAGGCCACCGACGTCGGCAAGGTGATGGCCGGCATCGCCTTCCAGGCCGCGCGGGCAACGGCGCCATTCCAGCTTCCGTGCGTGCTTCTGTCAGGGGGCGAGACCACCGTCACGGTCAGAGGCAATGGCCGCGGTGGGCGCAACGTGCAATTCCTGCTTTCCCTGGCCATTGCGCTGGACGGCCACCCGGGTGTCTTTGCGCTGGCCGCCGATACGGACGGCGTGGACGGCATCGAAGAGATCGCAGGGGCATACGCCGACCCCACGACACTCTCGCGAGGCTGGCAAAGGGAGATGGCGCCGCACGCCCTTCTCGCCAACAACGACGGACACACCTTCTTCGAGGCGCTTGGCGACTCCATCGTCACGGGCCCGACTCTTACCAACGTCAACGACTTCCGCGCCTTGCTGATTACCAGCCCGGCCGGGAAAGGATGCTAGATCATGCGCCGCACTCGAAATGCCAAGATTGTCGCCACCGTCGGACCGGCCAGCAGCGATGCTGCAACCCTTCGCCGCCTGTTCATGGCCGGCGCCGACGTCTTTCGGCTGAACTTCAGCCACGGCACGCATGCCGACCACAAGGCACGCCTCAACCTCATCAGGGATCTGGAGACGGAGCTGGGACGGCCTATCGGCGTCCTGCTGGACCTGCAAGGGCCAAAGCTGCGCGTGGGCCAGTTCGCGAACGGTCCCGTTACGCTCGTGCAAGGCCAGACGTTCCGGCTTGACATGGACAAGGACCGCCCGGGCGACGCGACCCGGGTTGCACTGCCCCATCCCGAGATCTTTGCGGCACTGGAAGCGCAGACCGACCTGTTGCTCGACGATGGGAAGCTTCGCCTCCGGGTAAAGGCATTCGGGCCGGACTATGCCGAGACCGAAGTGATCGACGGTGGGGTGCTGTCCGACCGCAAGGGCGTCAACGTGCCAGGCGTCGTGCTGCCGCTGTCGGCCTTGACCGCGAAGGACCGAGAAGACCTGGACTACGGCTTGTCGCTCGGGGTCGACTGGATCGCATTGTCTTTCGTCCAGCGCGCGGAGGACATTCGCGAGATCAAGCAGATTGTCGGAAACCGGGCCAGCATCGTCGCCAAGCTGGAGAAGCCTGCGGCCATCGCGGAGCTGCATGCCATCGTCGCCGAAACCGACGCGGTGATGGTCGCCCGCGGCGATCTTGGCGTCGAAATGCCCGCCGAGCAGGTGCCGTCCATCCAGAAACGCATCGTGCAGGCTTGCCGCAAAGCGGGCAAGCCCGTTATCGTCGCCACGCAGATGCTGGAATCCATGGTGAGCTCGCCGGTACCGACGCGCGCCGAAGCATCCGACGTTGCCACCGCCATCTACGATGGCGCCGACGCCGTCATGCTCTCCGCAGAATCGGCCTCGGGGAAATTCCCCGTCGAAGCCGTGCAGATGATGAACAGCATCATTGTGCAGACGGAGGCAGACCCGTACTACAGGGAGGTCATGGAGGCGTCGCAGACACCACCGGAGCCGGACATCGCCAACGCAATCGGCAGTGCAATGCGCCGCGTGGCCGGGCTTCTCCACGTAGCCACCACCGTGGCGTACACAAGCTCCGGCTATTCCGCCATGCGCATGTCTCGCGAGCGTCCCGATGCCCCCATTATCGGCATGACCCCAAACCTGCATGCTGCGCGTGCCATGGCACTCGTCTGGGGTGTGCATGCGGTCATCATCCATGAAGTGGAGAGCGTCACCGAGATGACGAACTATGCCTGCGACACAGCCGAGAACGAGGGCTTTGCCACTTCGGGGCAAGTCATCGTGATCTCCGCGGGCATGCCATTCGGCACGCCTGGCACGACCAACCTGCTTCGCATTGCAACGGTTGGCCAGCCGGCCGCCTGAAGACCCTCGGCACCCACGACATCCCTATTTGAGGCATTCATCATGACCGTCATCCGATCCATCCGAGGCTTCGAGGTATTGGACTCCCGCGGCAATCCCACCGTAGCCGCGGAGGTGACGCTGGCCGATGGCGCCTGTGGATATGCGGCCGCACCCTCGGGCGCCTCCACCGGCAGCCGGGAAGCACTGGAACTCCGGGACAATGACCCGGCCCGCTACGGCGGCAAAGGGGTCCGGAAGGCCGTCAGACACGTCAACGAAGACCTGAGCGCAACGCTGGTCGGTTGCGACGCTGCGGACCAGGCGGCCGTGGATGGCCTGCTCCTGCAAGCGGACGGTACGGAGACGAAGTCCCGCATGGGCGCGAATGCGCTTCTGGCGGTGTCCCTCGCCGCCGCCAGGGCGGCGGCTGCATCCCAACGGGTGCCTTTGTACAGGCGCTTCTCGACGGCCGACCGCTTCGTGCTGCCGGTACCGATGATGAATGTGATCAACGGCGGCGCTCACGCCGACAACAACGTCGACATACAAGAGTTCATGATTCTGCCGGCAGGCGCCGCTTCATTTGCCGAGGCGATCCGTTGGGGTGCCGAGGTATTTCACTCGCTCAAGAGCGTGCTGCGAAAGCGGGGCCTCTCCACCGCTGTGGGTGACGAGGGCGGGTTTGCTCCCGATCTTCCCTCCAATGAGGCTGCGCTGGAAGCGATCATCAGTGCAATCGAGCTCGCCGGCTATCGGATCGGCCCCGATATCGCGCTGGGTCTGGACGTCGCCAGCTCGGAACTCTACGAGAACGGGGTGTATAGCCTGGCCTCCGAAGGCAAGCACTTCGACGCCGGCGGCTTCTGCGACTATCTCGCCGCGCTGGCGAAGAACTACCCCATCGTCACCATCGAGGATGGAATGGCAGAGGACGACTGGACAGGATGGAAGCTGCTGACGGAGACGCTCGGAGAACGCATTCAGCTTGTGGGCGATGATCTGTTTGTCACCAACACGGCCATACTGGAGAGAGGCATCGAAGAAGGAATCGCCAATTCCATCCTGATCAAGCCGAATCAGATCGGTACCCTGACAGAGACTCTGGCCGCCATATCGATGGCCACCGCGGCGGGATACACCGCGGTCGTGTCCCATCGCTCCGGCGAGACGGAAGACACGACGATTGCCGATATCGCGGTAGGGACTTCGGCCACCCAAATCAAGACCGGATCGCTCTGCCGCTCGGATCGTGTGGCCAAGTACAACCGGATACTGCTGATCGAAGCCGAGTTGGGAGAACTGGCTACCTATGCGGGACCGACCGCGTTCGGGCCGCCAGCCCTCCGCGCGCGTTCAAGGCAGCGGCGCTGACATCTCCTGCAATAGCGGTGCCTTGTCGTTCACTGCCGAGCCAATCAGCGCAAAGCCAAACGTGCGTCCTGTCGCCGGATCGGAGCAGATGGCGCGGATGCTGTTGCGCACATCCTGCGGATGCTACCGGCTCGATCATGGCCAGCGCCTGCGTGGTGGGCACCATGCGGCTGCCGCTGCGCACCAGCAGCGGGTCGCCGGTCATCTCGCGCATCCGCCGCAGTGCAACACGGATCGCCGGCCGGGACTGGCCCAGCAGGACCGCTGTACGGGAGACGCTGCACGCGGTCAGCAGGGTATGCAGGATGCGGAGCAACTGGAGGTCTAGCGAGGCTTTTGGCATCACGATGGGGCAAGGTTGGTTATCAGGACGGGAGGCATTGCCGCCGCTTGCGAACGCGGTATGATCTGGCGATCCACGGCCCGGACGCCAGCGGCGCTCCGGGACGGCGCACTTGCGGCCAGGCGGTGGCCGCCGACATGACGAGGTGAGGGACAGATGAAAACCAGCGCAAGAAACAAGCTGACCGGCAAGGTGACAGCAGTCCACCAGGGCGCGGTGAACGACGAGATCGAACTCGAGGTTGCCGGCGGCGCGAAGATCGTCGCCACCATCACCAGCGACAGCACCAAGCGGCTCGGGCTCGCGGTAGGCAAGGAAGCCATCGCGCTGATCAAGGCGTCATCCGTCATCGTTGGCGTGCCTGAACCGGACATGCTGCTCTCCGCCCGCAATCAGCTTGTGGGCACGGTTTCGGGGGTCAAGACCGGCGCCGTCAATGCCGAAGTTGTCATTGGCCTGAAGCAGGGGGGCGAGATCGTGGCCATCATCACCAATGACAGCGTAAGCAGCCTGGGGCTGGTGCAAGGCGGCGCGGCCGTCGCCATCTTCAAGGCCTCCAGCGTCTTGCTGGCCACTCGCGCCTGACCCTGCCTACCGTGCCGCCGGCGCCGCGAACACTTCCAGGCTGATCAGCCTGGAGACGTAGCGCCCGGCCTTGCCGTCGTTCGGGACTGCCAGCCGGGCAAAACCGCTGGCGGTGAGCGGCGCGCCATCCATCGCATAGGCGATCATGACCGGCTGGTTGCCGAAGCCGGGCTCGATCTCGCCCAGCGAGATCGGCGTCTTGTAGCCGTCGCTGCCGGTCGCCACCACGTACATGGCGAGCACATCGCTCTTTACCGCCGGATATGTCGGCGTTTGCGGAGATCGTGCGGTGGATTCGGAGGGAGCGGTGGGTGGTTATCCCACCGCCGCCGAGCCGCGCTTGCCTGCCTGCGGCCTTTCGTCACTTGTCAGCCTAGCCAGCCCTTGATGGTCGCCGCCATGACGTTGGCGGAGATGCCGTAGCGATCGTGCAACGTAGGCAGTGCGCCAGCGTCGAGGAACGCGTCCGGAAGGCCAATCTGCCGGAATGGCGCGCTAACGCCAGCGCGCATCAGCGCAGTCGCCACCCCTTCGCCGAGACCGCCGATTACCGTATGGTTCTCGGCGACGACGACGAGCCGGCCAGCGCGCTTTGCCTCTTGCACGATGGTTTCGGTGTCAAGGGGTTTGATCGTCGGCACGTGCAGCACGCCAACGCCCACGTGATCTGCTTCCAGCGCCTTGGCGACTTCGAGCGCGCGCATTGTCATGATGCCCGACGAGATAACGAGCACCTCAGCGCCGTCGCGCAGCAATTTTGCCTTGCCAAGTTCAAAGCGATAGTCATATTCATCGAGCACCATGGGGACGTTGCCGCGCAGCAGCCGCGCATAGACAGGACCGCGATGTGCCGCGATGGCGGGCACCATTTGCTCGGTGTCCAGCGCGTCGCACGGATCGATGACGGTCATGTTCGGCATCGCGCGCATCAAGGCCAGGTCCTCGGCGGCCTGATGGCTTGGTCCATAGCCTGTCGTGAGGCCGGGAAGCGCACAGACGATCTTCACGTCCAGGTTGTCTTCGGCGATGGCCTGGTGCATGAAGTCATAGGCGCGGCGCGTGGCAAAGACCGCGTACGTGGTGACAAAGGGCTGTGCCCCCTCGTGCGCCAGGCCGGCGGCAGCGCCCATCAGCAACTGCTCGGCCATGCCCATCTGGTAGTAGCGTTCGGGGAACGCCTTCGCAAAGAGATGCAGGTCGGTGTATTTGCCGAGGTCGGCCGTCATGCCGATCACGTCGGGCTTGTTGCGGGCCAGTTCCACCAGTGCATGTCCGAACGGGGCAGGGCGGGTCGCCTGGCCCTCTCCGGCAATCGACGCGATCATTGCGGACGTCTTCAGACGCGGCTTGTTCAAGGTTGCGTTGCTCATGCTTGTCTCCCGGCTTCCAGTGCTTCCAGCGCGAGCTGCCACTCGTGGGCGTCGACGCGGATAAAGTGATTCTTCTCGCGCTGCTCCAGGAAAGGAACACCGCAGCCCATGCGCGTATCGCAAACGATCATGCGAGGCTGCGCGCCCGGATGCGATCGCGCCGCATCGAATGCCGCCGCTACCGCCTCGATATCGTTGCCATCGACGCGCTGCGTAAACCAGCCAAAGGCCTCCAGCTTCTCCACCAGCGGCTCGAATGCCATGATTTGCGTCGATGGCCCGTCGGCCTGCTGGTTGTTGACATCGACCATTGCGATGAGGTTGTCCAGTTTCCAGTGGCTCGCCGACATGATGCCTTCCCAGATCGCGCCTTCGTCCAGTTCGCCATCGGAGAACAGCGTATAGACAAAAGCATCGGAGCCCTTGCGCTTGAGGCCAAGGCAACGGCCAACGGCTATCGTCAGGCCCTGCCCCAGAGACCCGCCAGACATCTCCATGCCTGGCGTGTAACTTGCCATGCCTGACATCGGCAGGCGGCTATCGTCGCTGCCATACGTCTCCAGCTCTTCTGCCGGGAGAATGCCTGCTTCGAACAAGGCGGCATACAGCGCGATCGCGTAGTGCCCGTTGGACAGGAGGAAGCGGTCTCGCCCCTCCCACTCCGGGTCTTCCGGCCGGTACCGCATGGCACCGAAGTACGCAACGGCAAGGACGTCCGCGATGTCGAGTGCCTGCCCGATGTAGCCCTGGCCTTGCACTTCACCCATCAACAGGGCATTCCTGCGGATTCGATAGGCGCGCTCTGGCAGTGCCACGGGCGCTTCGGATGAGGATGAATTCATATTCGTCTCCTGCGTAGATCTGATGGTCAAGGGGATGGAGAAGCTCAACGGTTGACGGTCTTCGCCGGGACAAGGAAGACAAGCAGTGCGCCGAGCACGATGACGCCTGAGATAAAGATCAGGCCGGCGGTCGATTTTCCGGTCAGGTCGTTGAGCCAGCCTACGATGGCCGGGGAAAAGAAGCCGGCAAGGTTCGCGAAGCAGTTGACGGCGGCGATCCCGGCCGCTGCCGACATGCCACCCAGCAAAGCGGTGGGCAAGGCCCAGAACTGCGACGAGGACGTCAGGATTCCCGCCGCCGCGATGCTCAGGCAGACGATCGAAGCACCGACGCTGCCAAGCAGGGGAAGCGTCGCAAAGCCAGCCGCCGCTACCAGCATCGGGATCGCCAGGTGCAGGCGCCGCTCGCGGCGCCGGTCCGCGCTCAAGCCGACCAATGGCAGCGCAATAATGGCGCACAGGTACGGCAAAGCGGTAAGGATGCCCACCCACAAGGGGTCGGCGACGCCGGCCTTCCTGACGATGGTCGGCAACCAGAACGTCAAGCCGTACTGTCCGAGCACGACGCAGAAGTAGATGGAGGCCATCAGCCAGAGCCGGCGATCGGCGATGAATGCGCGGATCGACACGTGCGAGACCTTCTGTGCATTGTCGCCAGCGACGTTGCGCGCAAGCAGCGCTTTCTCCGCTTCGGTGAGCCACTTCGCATTCTGGATGCCGTTGTCCAGGTAGAGCAGGATGGCGATGCCGAGAACCAGCGATGGCAGCGCCTCCAGCATGAACAGCCACTTCCAGCCGGCCAGATCCAGCACGCCGTGGAATGCGTGCATGATGTAGCCGGACAGTGGTCCGCCCACGATGCCCGCCAGCGGTATCGCCATGAAGAACATCGATAGCGCCTTGGCCCGCCTTTCCGACGGAAACCAATAGGTCATGTAAAGAATGACCCCGGGCGCAAATCCGGCCTCCGCGACGCCTAGCAAGAAGCGCAACACGTAGAAGGAGGTGGGCGTGCTGACAAACGCAAAGCTCGCCGAGATGACGGCCCACGTCAGCATGATGCGCGCGAGCCAGTTGCGCGCACCCACCTTGTGCAGAATCATGTTGCTCGGGACTTCGAAGAGGAAATATCCAAGAAAGAAGATGCCGGCGCCAAGGCCATAGATCGTTTCACTGAAGCGCAGGTCATTGAGCATCTGCAGCTTGGCAAATCCCACATTGACCCGGTCCAGATAGGCGCCAAGGTAGCAGAGCATCAGGAACGGTATCAGGCGCCGTACCACTTTCGCGTAGGTCTTGGATTCAAAGGTGGCGGCATCCGTGTGCGCCATCACATCGCCCGCGACGGGCGAAGCGTACTTGGTCTTCATGTTGTCTCCTGCCAGGCGCCCCGGGTTAGCCCGAGTGCGCCGATTGTTCCGCCAGGTGAAGGCGGCAGTCGAGGGACGGTCAGTGAATCAGCATCCCGCCATTGACGTCGAGTGTGATGCCCGTCAGGTAGGCGGACAGATCGCTGATCAGGAAGAGGCAGGCGTTGGCCACATCGGCGGCATCGCCGAGACGCCCCAGCGGAATGCCTTTGATGATGTCAGCCCGCATTTCCGGCGTAAGCTTGTCGCCGGTGATGTCCGTCTGGATCAGGCCTGGCGTAATGGAGTTGACGCGAATGTGGTCGCCGCCAAATTCCCGGGCCATGGCGCGTGCGAGGCCAAGCACGCCCGCTTTCGCCGCGCTGTAGTGCGGACCGCCAAAAATGCCACCGCCACGTTGGGCGGAAACCGACGACATGCAAACGATGCTGCCGTGCCTCTGCGCCTTCATTTGAGGGATGACTGCCTGCGACATGTAGAGCGTGCCGCGCAGGTTCACATCGACGACGGCATCGAAGTTGGCTGGCTGGATGTCCAGCGTCCGCAGGGGCTGCGTAATGCCGGCGTTATTGATCAGGCCATCGATGCGCCCGTATTTTTCCAGGGCGGCGCGCGCGGCCAGTTGGCAGGCCGCGCGGTCCGTGACATCGCATGCGATGCCGAGGTGATCTTCGCCAAGGTCCAGTGCCGCCCGCTCCGCGTCTGCCTGCCGCAGATCCAATATGACTACCCTGGCGCCTTGCGCGGCCAGCGCGCTTGCCGTTGCCTTGCCGATACCGCGGGGGGATGCGGCACCGGTCACGATCACAACCTTGTTCTCGAGCATCATGTCTGTCTCCTGACTGTTGAAATGATGGTTCGAGTCTGGTGCCTCGCGCGGCGCCGATCAACGCAGTCCTTCTCAGCTATTGCTGAGAAATTTTCAGATGAGAGATGCGATTCCAGGACGTGAATTTTTGGTGCGCCGCACCATGCGTGAGCCGCATGGGCCGCATGCCTACGTCAACTCCCGGTCGATCCAGTCGAGAAATCGCTGTACCCGAGGCAAGTCCGCATTCTGGGATGGGCAGACGATGTGATGCGCGCCTACCTCCACGGCATACGTAGGGTCAAAGACCGGTACCAGCGTCCCCTTGCTGAGATGGACCGACGCCAGCAGCATGCTTTCCAGCGCCACGCCGATGCCAAGGGCCGCCGTCTCCAGCGACATGTACGAGCGGTCAAAGGAAAAGTCGAACACCTGGTGCTCGCCTGAGACGCCGAATCTGGCAAACCACTGCTGCCACTGGACGAGAGGTGTCTCGGAGAAAACCAGGCGCTGGCCCAGCAGGTCGGCCGGAGCGCGGATGGGGTGTCGGGCAAGATATTCCGGGGAGGCCAGGGGAGCAATGAACTCGTTGCGCACTGTCTTGACTTGCAGATCGCGCCAGTGCGCGTAGCCATAGCGGATATCGACGTCGTAATAGCCGCTTGTAAAGGAGACGTCCTCATAGGAGCAGGCTACGTTCAACTGAATGTCGCCGTTGTCGGCCTGGAACGATTTCAGCCGGGGCAGCAGCCACATCAAGCCGAAGCTCGGGCTCGAATGCACCCTGAGAATGTCGACTTCAGCCTGGCTCGATGCACGCTCGGTCGCGCGGTTCAGTTCAGCGAGCGACCCGGTCACATCGCGCAGGTATTGCTCCCCGACTGGCGTGAGGGCCAGCCCCCGGCCCTGCCGGAAGAAGAGTGGCTGTCCAATGATGGACTCGAGGTTGGCAATCTGATGGCTCACCGCCGAGGCGGTCAGGCCCAGTTCCTCGGACGCCCGGCTTACGCTCTTCGTTCTCGCGACGCTCTCGAACGCAATGATCGACTTCAGCGGCGGAAGGCGCATATTCAGCTCTCTGGTGACGGTGGTAAGAGGGGTTTGTACTTAGAGCGGCCCCCGGCCGGGGATACGCCCGGGGCATGGCAAGGAGCGACAGAACTTCACCGTTGCCCTGGCGGGATCCGTGATGATCATATCGCGTTGGTGGCCTCGCGCGTCGAAGTTGCCGACGTGTAGCGTTGGTGAAGAGACTCCCGCGAAGGCCCGTCAGCAATGCTGCGTAAAAGCAAAAACGGCTTGGAGGTTCAAATTCTCCAAGCCGTTGATTTGCTAAACGTAACAGGTGGTGCGGCTGGCAGGATTCGAACCCACGACCCCTTGGTTCGTAGCCAAGTACTCTATCCAACTGAGCTACAGCCGCACGCGAGGGCGACTATATCGCCCCCTGGGGAAAATACAAGTATTTCCGCAGATAAGAGAACACACGGGGAGTGCGGCGGGTCTCAGCCACTAAGTGGCAAGGTCAATCAACCCCGGCAACATCAGGTACGCCCCAATCACCACCAGCACCCCGAACGCAATCCGCCGCGTTGCCACAGCCGAAAGCGGTGGTGGAAATCGCCGGGCCGCAATCGTAGTCACGGCCACGACAGGCACCGCGAGYGCTGCCTGCGCCCAGATATCGGCGCCGAGCTGCCCCTGCCATGCACTGAACAGCGTACGCGTCACCGAGGTCGCGGTGAATACAAGAATCAGCGCGCAGCGAATCTCCACCATCGACAGCGGTTGCCGATAAAACTGGAAAATCAACGGCGGCCCGGACACGCCGAACATGCCGCTGAGCAGCCCGCCAAAGATGCCGCTGACGAAGAAGCTGCGGTCGCCGGAGCGCCGCACCAGCGGGGCAGGGCGCAGCGCGGCGCTCAGCCCGCCATACAGGACCACCGCGCCCAGCAGCAGTTGCAGGATGCCGGCGGCGGCGCTGCTCAGGTAGTCGAGTATCAGCACGCCGGCCACCACGGAAGGCAGGATGCCCAGCGTGGCCGCGCCGACGGCACGCCAGTCGATATGGTGCATCTTGCCCGGCAAGGCCGCCGCGCTGTTGGCCAGCGTTACCAGGCTCACCAGCGTGGCGACGGTGGCGACCGGCGCCAGGCCCAGCCCGCTGGTCGCGCCCATCACGATCATGCCGAGGCCAAAGCCGGTTACCGTCTGGAAGTAACTTGCCGCGCCCATCAGTGCGAGCAGCGGCAGCAAGTGGTCAGCGGTCATGACAGTTGCGCGGCCATCGGGGCTTCCGTCCGGGCTTGCGCGGCGGTTTGCGCCTGCACTGCCGTTACGGCAATCACGTAGAACACATCGTCCGCGCTGCAGCCGCGCGAGAGATCGTTGGCCGGCTTCTGCAAGCCTTGCAGCAAGGGCCCGATCGCCTTGGCGCCGCCCACGCGCTCCGCCAGCTTGTAGCCGATATTGCCGGCTTCCAGGCTGGGAAACACCAGCACGTTGGCGCGGCCTTCCACCCTGGAGTGCTCGATCTTCTTCATGGCGATCTCGGCAACGATGGCGGCGTCGAGCTGCACATCGCCGTCGATCGCCAGGCCGGGACGCTGCTCGGTGACGAGGCGCGTGGCTTCCACCACCTTGTCGACGGCCGCATGCCGCGCGCTGCCGCTGGTGGAAAACGACAGCATCGCCACGCGCGGCGTGTCCATCAGCAGGCTTTGCGCGCTGTCGGCCGCCGCCATCGCGATCTCGGCCAGTTCGCCGGCATCGGGGTCCACCACCAGCCCGCAATCGGAAAAGATCAGCCCGCCCTTCAGTGCGTGGAAGGGCTCGCACAACATCATCAGGAAAAAACTCGACACCAGCTTGAACGCCGGGTGGATGCCGATGACCTGGATGGCGGTGCGCACCACGTCGGCGGTGGTGTGCACCGCGCCGGCCACCGAGCCGTCCGCGTGGCCCAGGCGCACCATCAGGTTGGCGAAGCACAGGGGTTTGAGCACCTCGCGCCTGGCGTCTTCCAGTGTCATGCCCTTCTTTGCCCGCAGCGCGAACAGCTTTTGCGCGAAGGACGGCGTGAGCGCGGAGCTGGCCGGGTCGATCACGTCCATGCCGGCAAGGCCGATGTCCGCGCCGGCCGCGGCCTGGCGGATGCGCGCGGCGTCGCCCACCAGCACGATGCGTGCTATGCCTTCGCGCGTGGCGCGTTGCGCCGCCTGCAGGATGCGTGGGTCCTCTGCCTCGCACAGCACGATGCGCTGGGGCGCCGCGCGTGCGCGCTCGATAATGCGGTTGATCGCTTTCATGATGGGGTCGCTCAGAATGGAATATGGCCGGAAGCAGCGGACGCCGCTTCCGGCCAGACGTCCGCTACTTCACTGGCTCAAACGTAGTCCTTGTACTTGTCGAGCATGCGCACGGGCTTGGCGAGCGCATCGCGGCGGAACGGGTCGCCCAGCTCGCGGGTGCACATGATTTCGATGATGGTGGTCTTGCCGTGGTTCATCTGCAGGTCGATGGCGCGCTTGAG